>CANRGN010000003.1 GCA_947630235.1 uncultured Clostridia bacterium | reverse complement strand
TTAAATCTTTCAAACTCTCTATATGTCAAGCCTTGCGGTTTTGGAATAACTTTAAAACGATAAAGAGTCAAAGTCTGATGCCTTACCGCTTGGCTACAGCCCAATGTATTTTTTTTATTTAATTAGTGGGGTGGAATAAGGGATTCGAACCCTTGATCTCCAGTGCCACAAACTGGCGCGTTAACCAGCTACGCTAAATCCACCATTTTTCTGTTTTTCTCAACGCTCTTATATTTTAGAACATTATTACTAATTTGTCAATACTTTTTTTGATTAAATATAAAAAAAATTTGAACCAGTTGCTACGTCAAACTATGTTGGACAAGGAAAACAAGGAAACGGAGTTTTTGTACAAAAAACTCCGTCTTCTTGTCACATTATTCTTCTTCATAACTTTCTTCATTATCTTCTTCTATTTCACTTTCATCTTCACCTTCACCTTCATTTACGTCTTCATTGTCAATGTCATCTTCATTTTCGGTTTCATTTTGTGAATTATTAGAAACTTTTTCTTTTGCCCAAATTACTATTCTAGCTTTTGAATCATTTGTACATGTAGATAAAGATATTTCTCTTCTATTTTCTGTATCTCTAGTCATATAATCTGATTCATTTTCATCCGCTTGATAAATTTTATATATTTCATATGTAACTGTTTCTCCTGATTGATCTGTTATTAGAATTTTATCTCCATTTGATAATTTATCATTATCAGAGAAAAACAAACTATTTCTATAATTATGACCTAATATTATAGTATTTCCAACTTCATTTAAGCCAGGACCATATAAAATAGCTACTGCTAGTTCTAATGATCTCTTTGTTACCTGTGAAAGAATTGGATATTCTATACCAGTTTTTGGAATTTGTATTATTCCTTTCATTTCATAATTTTCTAAATATGTTCTTTTATTACCTAAAACTGAATTTGAAGTTACTCGATTACCAATATTAAATTCTCCACTACCTTCAATTTCATCATCTTTAACCTTATCTTTAACATTTTTCTTAAAATCTTCTACTGCAGAATGTGCTTTATTATTTGCAGAGTTTTGGCTATACATATCATAAATAAACCATCCTACTAAACCTAATATTAATACAATAACCATTACTAATATAACTGTTAACACATTTCCATATCTACTTTTAAACATATTTTTTCTCCTAACTTTTTTACTCATTAGTATTATAACATATTCGATTATTTTTTACAATTTTTTTTACTAATCTTCTAAAATTGCTTTTATTCTTCTTACTCCTGCAGAAGATGCTTCTTCTTTTTTAATCTTAAAATGTCCTAATTTTCCTGTATTTGTAACATGAGGACCTCCACAAATTTCTTTACTAAAATCCCCAATAGTATACACCTTTACTCTTTCACCATATTTATTTTCAAATAATCCAATTGCACCAGAAGCTTTAGCATCCTCTAAACTCATTTCTTCACATGTAACTACTAAATCTCTTTTTATTTGTTCATTAACTAAATCTTCTACTTTTTCAATTTCTTCTTTTGTCATTTTTTGAGGATGTGAAAAATCAAATCTTAATCTTTCTTCTGTTATATTAGAACCTTTTTGATTTACATGATCACCTAAAACAATTTTTAAAGCTTTATGCAATAAATGTGTAGCAGTATGATACATTATAGATTTCTCACTTTGATCAGCTAAGCCTCCTTTAAATTTGGCTTCACTACCCATTCTTGATTTTTCTTGATGCTCTTTATATAATTTATCATAATCCTCCATATCTACCTTTAAATTATTTTCATCAGCAAGTTCTATAGTCATTTCTGGAGGAAAACCATATGTTTCATATAAATTAAATACAGTTTTTCCATCTATAATATCTTTTCCAGAATTTTTTAATCTATTTGAAACTTTTTCAAACTCTTTTTCCCCATTTTTTAAAGTTTTTGTGAATTTATTTTTTTCTTCAACTAAAACATTTTTTATTTTTTCTCTATTATTTTCAAGTTCTGGATATAATTCTTTTATTGAATCTATTGATATATCTATTAATTCAGGTAATTTGTTTAAATCTATTCCTAATTTATTAATATGTCTTGTCATTCTTCTAATAAGCCTTCTTAAAATATATCCACTATCTACATTACTAGGTCTACCACCATCATTTATTATCATTATACTTGATCTTAAATGCTCAGCAATTATTCTTCTACTAGCTATATTTTCTTCTGATTCTAATTCTTTTAATTTATCCATTACAGGACTAAATAATTCAGTATCGAAAGGAGTTTCTTTTCCTTGAAGAAGCATTGCCATTCTTTCTAATCCTAAACCTGTATCTACATTATGTTGTTTTAATTTTGTATATTTTCCATCTTTATCTTTGTAAAACTCCATAAAAACATTATTCCAAATTTCAACATATTTTCCACAATCACAAGCTGGATTACAATTTTCAGAACATTTTGGTTTTCCTGTATCATAAAACATTTCTGTATCTGGTCCACATGGACCTTCTTCACCAGCTATCCACCAATTTTCTTTTTTCCCGAAAAAATAAATTCTATCATCAGGAATTCCTGCTTTTTTCCAACTCTCATACGTTACATTATCTCTAGCACAGTCATCATCTCCAGCAAAACATGTAACTGAAAGTTTTTCAGCTGGAATATTCAATTCTTTAGTTAAAAAATCATAACTCATTTGAATAGATTCTTCTTTGAAATAATCTCCCAAAGACCAATTTCCAAGCATTTCAAAATATGTTAAATGACGATTGTCTCCTACTTCTTCTATATCATTTGTTCTTATACATTTTTGAAAATCTGTAAGTCTATTTCCTTGTGGATGCTTTTCACCAAGTAAATATGGTACTAGTTGTTGCATTCCTGCTGTATTAAATAAAACTGAAGGATCATTTTCTGGAATTAAACTTGCAGATGGTATTATTTTATGGCCATGTTTTTCAAAAAATCTTAAATATTTATTTCTAATTTCTATAGCTTTCATAAATTTATCTCCTTCAAACTTAAAGATAATATGAATTATATTACAAAATACTAAAAAAAACAATATAAACTATGATAAAAAAAATCATTATTTACTATTAAAAAATAATAAATAATGATTTTATATCTATATTTCTAAATGATTTCCTAAAAAAGTAGCAGCAGATTGTGCAACTTTATCTTCTGCATCACCCATTTTTTGATTAGGTTCTTTTGAAATTAAAATTACACTACCTATTGTATCTCCATCAGAAATTATTGGATATATTACTTGAGAATTATATATTCTTTCTCTACCTTCATTTTGAGTAACTGGAATAGCTATTTCATTATTTTCTTTACTTTTAAAAATTTCTTTGTTTTCCATTACTTCTTCTAATTCTTTACTTAATCCCTTTTCTAAGAAATCCTTTTTTGCTCCTCCTGATACAGCTATAACTGAATCTTTATCTGTTATACATGTAATATGCCCTGTTGTTTTGGCTATTGTTTCTGCATAAGTAGTAGCAAATTCTGAAAGCTCTCCTATTGGTGAATATTTTTTTAAAATTACTTCACCTTCTTTATCTGTAAATATTTCTAAAGGATCTCCTTCTTTTATTCTTAATGTTTTTCTAATTTCTTTTGGAATAACAACTCTACCCAAATCATCTATTCTTCTTACAACACCTGTTGCTTTCATAAATTTCCTCCTTTTTTATTTTAGCCTATTTTTATTATGTCAAAAGTGGAAAATATTATACATTTTTTTGTTTTTTTTGACATTTTTCATAAAAAACAAAAGAAATTCCAATAAAAAATTACTGGAATTTCTTTTTTTTGATTACAGTTGTAACCATATCTTAGTGCGCTTATTAGATAATTTGGTTATTTTCTCTTGGTTCCATCAGCCCAGTACTCTTTACCTGTCTTTGGATCGTAAACGAATTTGCCATTGGCAAAGCGTTTTAAATCTCCAAGATTAACCGCTTTGTCAACCTCACTTGAGTTTTTAAAATTGCCGTATTTGTCTTTAACATAGCCTTTTTCATCATTATGATAATAACTCATAAAAAACCCTCCTTTAGTTATAAGCGCACCATAATGAATTACTACTATATTATACCATAAATAATTTTTTTTTCAATACTAAAAATTTTAAAATTCAAAATATTTTGGTAAAACCTCTTTAATTGTATTTTCATATACTTTATTTTCATCTTGATTATATGTAATCATTTTAAAATCTACACCTGCATATTGAAGTAATAATTGAATAACATCATATGATGGATATAAAATATTTGCTTTTCCATTTTCTGATTTTATACATATAATCTTCTCAAATTTTCTAACTCCATTAGATAATGCTTTTAATAAAGCCACTTTTGGAGCTCTGATTATAGAACCATTATTATCAGTAATTGTAGAACCAGTAAAAATACATTTCTCATTTTTTTCATTAAATCCTACAATTACAGCTCCTTCTTTTTGAAAATATCCATAAGTATTATTAGCAACTTTTAAAGCTAAATCAATAACTTTATTTATTTCTTTTTCTTCTATATTTTTAGATATAGGTACTTCAAAGAAATTTCCTTTTATTGAAATTTTTGTATTTTTATCAAAACTATTATTTTTATTAATTGAATAATCATGTAATGGTGCTAATTCACTAATTGTTTTTCCAACTAAATTTCCATTTTCATCTATAGTATAAATTTCAAATTCACTTCCTACTATACTTGACATAAATTCTCTACAATATCCACATGGCCAAGCCTCAACAAATTTATTTTCTTTTATATCTGAAGCAATTACAACAATTCCTACAAATTCCTTTTCTCCTTCTGAAATTGCACTACAAAAAGCAGTTCTTTCAGAGCATGTTGATTGAATTCCAAAATTTTCAATATTATGACCAGCATAAATATTACCATTTTTGCAAAGTAAAGCAGATCCTACTCTAAATCCAGAATCATTTACACAATCATTTTTTAAAGTTATTTTCTTAGCAGTATCTAGCATAATATTTAAAACTTTACTATCCATATAATTCTCCTTGATTCTATAAAGTATCTAAAATAGCCATTGTTTCTTCTATAGTTCTTTCATGAAGCGAATCTTCTCCACCATAAAGCTGAATAATTTCATCTATATCATTTGAAAATTCTTGAAGCATTACTAGTTTTATACCCACTTCTTTACCTTTGCAATATTCATTTAAAACTCTTTTCAAATTAACCATAAATTCAAGCTCTGGTTTTAAAATATCACTATGTTTTCTAGCTCTATCTACTAGCATTTCTTTAATTATAACTATATCTTCATTACTAGCACATGTAACTCTTTGAAACATCTGATATGCATCATAATGATTTAATACTGGTTTTTCCATACATTGTTTTACAAACTTATCATAAAATTGCTCCATTTTCATAGGAATACATTTAAATATGCTATCAGCCTCTTCTCTATACATTTTGTCTTCTAATATTCTATTTAATTCATGAAAATGAGATACAATTTCATCCATTTCATCACCAACATCAAATCCTATTCTTGATAATTGCTCATCTAAATCATCAACATATTCAGACCTTTCTGCTGATAAATCCATTCCACTTAAGAAATCGGATTTTAAATTATCTATATCATAATTTATAAGTTTTTTTCTACTAAAATAACTAAAATATGCAAATAATTTTACTATTTCAATTAATTTTAAAGCACCACTTCTTACATTTTCTAAAACTTCTTCAATAATAACAGGAAATTGCTCATCTGAGAATTTCCAATATTCTTCTGTTAAAAGACGTTTATATCCTGGAAGTTTTTCTGTATCTATTGTATTTATAATAATTTCCATATCTGTTTTAAAAGCTTTCATATCAAAAATTCTAGTTCTAACATATATTTCAATAAATTTAAAAAATCTATAATCAGATTTAAAATTAAAATAATAATTACTATCAAATTCTTTAATATAAAACTGTCTGTTATCAGATAAAACTCTTGAAGATACAAGTAAAGATTTATACTCTTCATTACTTTCTATATTTACAAATTTATCTTTTGTAATTTTTCCTGCTTTTATTTCAAAAGAAATAGCTATTGTGAATATAAGCATTGTTTGCAATACTCTTAAATTTGTGTTTGGATAAAATTTATTTACTACTTCAAAAATTTTCTTAAAATCATTTAATGCATGTTTTAAAATTCTTAGGTTTCTAGTCCCACTTTTTATAAAAGTATTTGTTATAAGACCTGTATGTTCTCTTAAGAATCTTACTAGTTCAGGATTATTCTCATATCTAAGCAATAAACCATTTATAATATAATTAAATTTAGGTGCATATTCAAAAGTTTCACCAATTAACTTTTCTTTTATTCTTTCATAATCATTTGCTTTATCGAAAACATATTCTATTTCTTCATTTATTTTCTCAACCATAGGTTTACCATCTTCTCTTTTAAAAAGATCTCCACCTTTTTCTAATATATAAGTAGCTATAAATGTTTTCATTTCTAAATTACTACTTTTTAGTTTAGCTGATAATTCTTTTTCATTACATATAATTATTGTTTTTATATGATCATGCTCTACAAAATTATTAATATACCCTAATATATCAATAACATCAACATTAGCTCTTTCTAAATCATCAAAACATAGAACTTTATCATCAGTAGAAAAGAAATTTTCATAATCTATCTTATCACCATTTTGAGTTACACCAAAAAAGTTAGCCATATCAAGTCCAGTTTTTGCATATTCTGGAATAGAAGATTTATCACTACTTTCCATATATTTCTTTAGATTCTTATCCATAAGCTGTGTAGTCTCTATAAAAATTTTTTTGCTAATATCCTCTAAATTTGATATTCCATATAAAGACATATATATAGTTGTAAATTTTTTTCCATTTAGTTCTAATGACTCAATTTTATTTTTTACTTTTGTATTCCAAAAATGAGTTTTACCACTTCCCCATTCACCATTTATCATTATCGCATAATCAGTATAATCAGCTCTTACATAATCTAAAATACTATCTACTAGTTCTTCCATAAAATTCTCCTCTATCGTATTTTTATTTAGAAAACAAATTTAAATTATCTTTTTTTCTATTACAAAAAAATATTTTTGATAATTATATCATATAATAAATAAATTATGAAAATTATTTTTTGATTTTAAAAATTTTTATTTTTTAATCTTTTGCAATAGTTAAAACAAAAATTTCCTTTGCATAATTATTCTTTAAAACCTTAGAACATTCATTTATTGTAGCTCCTGTTGTTAATATATCATCAAAAAGTATTATTTTTTTATTTTGTATTAATTCTTTATTTTTTATATTGTATACGTTTTTTACATTTTTATATCTATCTTTTTCTTTTAAAGTACTTTGAGTTTTATTTTCTTTAATTTTTATTAAAATATTTTTATTATATTCAATTTTTAATTTCTTAGATATATTATTTATAATAAGTTCTGTTTGATTATAACCTCTTTTTGCTTTTTTCTTTTTAGTCATTGGAACAGAAATAATCATATCATATTCTTTTATTTTTTTACACATAATAGGATCATCTAAAATTATAGTTGAAAAAGTATTGCTTAAATAAGATTTTTCATTAAATTTATAATCTAAAATTAAATCTCTTATATCATTGTATATAAATAAATATCCATATTCTTCATAATTTTTACCAAAAACATCAAATATAACAGATTTCTTTTTTTTATATAACTGTACTTTACAATTTTCACACAACCAATTATCATCTTTTTTTCCACATAATCCACAAATTGGTGGAAAAAATAAATTAAGAGCAAAATTAAACATTATACCTCCTAACTTTGCCCCCAAAAATTATTTTTATTTTCTAATTACATATCTATTATAACATAAAAATTCAAAAACAATTATATTTTTTATTTTTTGTCATATAATGTAATTAAATAAATTTTATATTTTATAGTATTTTTTTATTTCAAATGATATAATCAATTTCGAAATGTAATATTTACACCGACAATATAAAATTTTATAAAATTAAGGAGGATATAATATGTTAGAAGGAAAAGTTGCCATTATAACTGGAGGTACAAGAGGAATTGGATTTGAAACCTCTAAATTATTTGCAAAAAATAAAGCTAATGTAATTCTTTTAGGATCTAGAGAAGAAACTGTAAATAAAGCTCTTGAGGATTTAAAAAAAGAAGGAATTTCAAATGTAGAAGGATATTATCCAAATTTAAATAATTATGAAGAAATCGAAAATCTATTTTCTTCTATTAAAGAAAATTATGGTCATATTGATATTTTAATAAATAATGCTGGAATTAGTGCTAGTAAGCCAATAGAGGATACTACTGTAGAAGAATTTGATAGAATAATGTCTTTAAATGTTAATGCTATGTTTTATACTACAAAGGCTGTTGTTCCTTTCTTAAAAGAAAATAATGGAGGCGTAATTTTAAATACTAGTTCAATGGTTAGTATTTATGGACAACCTTCTGGTGTTGGATATCCAGCAAGTAAATTTGCAGTAAACGGATTTACAAAATCATTAGCACGTGAACTTGGAAAATATAATATTCGTGTAAATGCTGTTGCACCAGGTGTAACTAATACAGATATGGTATCTAATCTACCAAAAGAAGTAATAGAACCTCTTTTAAAAACAATTCCTTTAGGTCGTATAGGAGAACCTATAGATGTTGCAAATGCATTTTTATATTTGGCAAGCGATATGGCAAGTTATGTAACAGGAAATATTTTATCAGTTGATGGAGCTGCAAGAAGCTAAAAAATTTAAGGGCGATTAATAATCGCCCTTAAATTTTTTATTCTATTGTAAACTTAATAAAATTAAATGTATTTAAATAAGCTATTATAAATAATTTTACAATCTATCTGGTTTATTAAATAAACTACCAAAAATTGATGTCCTTTTTGAATCAGCATCCATTATTGGATTAAATGATTGATCAATTGTACATTTATCATCACTTGTATTACTTGTATTTAAAATTGTTGGATTTTCATTTATATTACTATTTATATTATTATCTATTTTATTATTTATATTATAATCTATATTATTATTTTCCATAGAATTATTAATTATTGATAACATTTTTCTTTTATCCCAATATGTAATATTATAAGACTTTAATAGTTTTATTATATTTATATTATTTATAGAAGATACAACTAACACAATATTATGATAATGCAATTTTTTTGCTTTTTCATAAATTGAAGCCACTTCAATATTTGAAATTTCTAATGAATTATTTTTTATAACAAATAATATATTTTCTCCTTTTGTATCTACACCTTTAAAAATATATCCATTAACATATGAAGGAAATGTTTGTATATTAGAAAATCTTTGTAACATTGCAATTTTATTAAATAAATATACATTACTGCTATTATTTATACTTCTTTGCTTATATATCCAACATAGTACCAAAAATAAAACAATAATTTCAATCATAATTCTATTCCCTACTTCCTAATTATATTTACAATTTAATTATAAATTATAATATAAAAAAAAGCAATTTAATTAGAACAATAATATCTAAAAAATTATACACATATGAAAATGCAGCTTTATATATCTAATAGATATAAAAATGACGACATTATGTCGTCATTTTTAATATTTACACAAATTATCCTTAATTTTTTTTAATTCCTCTACTCCCTCACTTTGTTCTCTTATAATATTTTTTGCAACATTCTTTAATCTTGGATCAATTCTATATTGAAGTAGATTTTCGCACATTGATATAGCACCTTCATGATGAGGTATCATTTCATTTACAAAATCTAAGTTAATACTAGCACATCTTGGACTATTTTTCATTCTGAAAATCATTCTTCTTGTTATATCAAAATATTTCTCCATATAATTATCAACATCTATATTAGAATTTTGATAACCTACTGTAGTTCTTTCAATCTCTTTCATTTGCTTAATTCCTCTTGTTTGCATTGCAATTATATCATTTGCAATATTTTCAAGTGGTTTATAATAAGTATATTTTAAAAGATTTTCACACATATAAATTGCAGCTTGATGATGTGGAATCATACATTGAATAAAATTAAGAGTTATATTATTTACAATATTAGGTGATAACATTTTATCTGCCATTTGATTTACAATTTCATCAAATCTACGCAAATATTTATCAGTATTAGATAAAGATTTATATTTCATAAAAGCACTCCCCTTTTTATATAATATATAAATATCAAATAAATGTTACAAAAAAAAGACGACCTATACAGTCGCCTTTTTTTAATTTATTATTGCTCTTCTAAATTCAATTCTATATTATCTACTTCATAACCATCATCAATTATTTTACATTCTAAATTTTCTATAAACAATGTTGCTTTAAAATCTTTTATTGATTTTTCAATAGCTGAATTTAATTCTTTATTTAATCCTAATGATAAATTTTTAATAGGTGTTTTTAAAGAAACATTATTATTTGTTTTTTCTCCTCTTGCTTTACTTATAATTTCTATTATCTGATCACCATTTTTTATTTCAAATTCAAAATCAAAATCTAAAGGTTTTATTTCTGTTGTATGAATAGAAATATTATTATGATATATTTCTTGGAATATTTCTTCTGTAATAAATGGGAAGAAAATACTAAAATCTTGTAATAATTTGTATAATAATGTATAAACAGTTTTTTGTCCGCTATATCTTGGTTTGTCTCCAAATTCTTCTGGTCTATATAATCTGTGTTTTACTATTTCTATATAATTATCACAAAATTCCCAGAAAAATTTTTCTAATATATTTAATCCAAGTCCTACTTCATATTCATCTAAATAACTAATAAATTGTTTTTCCATTTCTTCAAAACGTCCTAATATCCATTTATCAATATATTCATAATCAGTAAATTCTTTATCTTCATAATCTGATAAATGCATTTCTATAAATTTAGATACATTCCAAATTTTATTTACTAGTTTTTTACCACGAAGTAAAGTTTCTTCACTAAATACAATATCTGTTCCCAATCTTCCTGTTCCAGCCCAATATCTAACAACATCTGCTGAATATTGTTTTATTAAATCTATTGGTTCATGTTTACTGTTTCCTTTACTTTTACTAATCTTTTCACCTTTATTTGCCATTACAAAACCAGAAATCATTACATTATCCCATGGTCTTTGACCAAAATGATAAAAACTCTTTACTATTGTATAAAAATCCCAAGTTCTAATTATTTCACTAGCATTTGTTCTTAAGCTCATTGGTTTTAATATATCTTCATAATTCTCTTTTTCTCCATATCTCATATTGATAAGAGGTGTAAGTGAAGATGTTGCCCAAGTATCCATTATATCTTTATCTGGAACAAATTCTGAGCAACCACATTTTGGACATTTATCTATTTTTGGACTATCTACTAAAGGATTAACTGGTAGATCTTCTACTTTTGCAAATATTGTTTCTCCACAATCTTTACAATACCAAACTGGAAATGGAACGCCAAAATATCTTTGTCTAGAAATACACCAATCCCAAGCAACATTATTAACCCATTCATCATATCTAACATGCATATGAGCAGGATGCCATTTTATTTCATTTCCTATTCTAATGAAATCTTCTTTATGATTCATAATATCTATAAACCATTGTTTCATTACTGCATATTCAACTTCTTTTCCACATCTTTCATGAGTTTGAACTTCATGCTCTAACTCTTCAATTTTTACTACATATCCACCTTCTTGTAAATCCTCAATAATTTTCTTTCTAGCTTCTTTTATTTTCAAACCACCATAATTTGGAACAGAATCAATAATTTTTCCATCAGCTGTAAATATATATTTTAATGGTAAATTATATTTTCTCCACCACTCAATATCTGTTTGATCACCAAAAGTACAGCACATAACAACACCTGTACCTTTATCAGCTGCAACTTTTTCATCTGCCATTATTGGAACTTCTACATCTATTATAGGAATATGAGCTGTTTTTCCTATTAAATGTTTATGTTTTTCATCTTCAGGATTTACAAATACACAAACAATAGCTGGTAATAATTCTGGTCTAGTTGTAGCAATAGTAAATTCTTCATTATTTTCAACTGTTTTAAAATTTATATAATTAAAAGTAGATTTTAATGTTTTAGTTTCTAATTCTGCTTGAGCTATAGATGTTCTACATTCATTACACCATAAAGCAGGACTTTCTTTATGATAACAATGTCCTTTTGAAACTAAATCTAAAAATGATGTTTGACTAATTTTTATAGTAGATGGTTTTACAGTTTGATAATGAATATTCCAATCTGTACTTACTCCCATTTTACTAAATAAATTTTTAAATTCCTCTTCATATTTACCTGTAGTTTCATAACATAATTTTGAAAAAGCTTCTCTTCCTATTTCATGAGCTCTTTTTCCTTGTTCTTTCTCAACAAATCTTTCACTAGGTAAACCATTATCATCAAAACCAAATGGATAGAAAATATTATATCCTCTTAATCTTTTGTATCTAGCTAACATTTCTGTTTGAGAATAAGAAAAGATATGTCCTATATGAATTTTTCCATTTACTGTTGGTGGTGGTGTATCAATTGAATAAACTTTTCTGTTATCTCTTTTAAATTCATATACTTTGTTTTCTTTCCAATAATTCAACCATTTTTCTTCTTTTTCACTTGCATTATACTTTTTGTCTAACATAAAAATTCCTCCCTTTATATTTTATTTAATTATAAATCAAAATCAAAAACGCCCTTAAGTAAATTACTTAAGGGCGAAATATTCGCGGTACCACCTTTTTTATTATAAAACAAATATTTATAATATCTCAATTACAGATTTTAACGATTCTTACACCGAATATACTTACTAAAAGTTCAGTATATCAACTCAAAAGCTACCTTCAATTTACCTTTTCTTAAGAAGCTTACAGCGCAATCACTTCTATTCTCTAAAAGAAAGTATAAATTTACTCCTCTTTTTCATAGTTTTTCTTATAATAATATTATATATAACATAAATTTCTATATTTTGCAATACAAAAATTACTTTTTCATAAAATTAGTTTTTATATTGAACAAAAGTGACGTGAGCCAAAGGCTCACGTCACTTTTGTTCATTTACATTCCTTTTATTACTTCAATTGCTCTATTCAATTGTTCATCAATTTCTTCCTCTGGATTTTCTTGTTCTATATCTTCAACTTCCTCATCTGGCTTAATTCCAATTTTATTTATTTTTGTTTCATTTGGTGTATAATATTCAGCTATAGTAAGTTTTAATGCACTTCCATCATCTAATTGAAATACATTTTGTATAACACCTTTTCCATAAGTATTTGTTCCTAAAATTGTTGCCTCTTTATTATCTTTTAAAGCTCCTGTTAAAATTTCTGATGCACTAGCAGAATATTCATTTACTAAAACTACTATTGGACAATCCATTATTGGATCGTTTTCTGATTTATTATATTCTTTATTTCCTTTTGCATCTACTGTAATCAAAACATCTTTATCCTTAGCAATCATATAATCAGCAATTTCCAATGCTTCATCAACTAATCCACCTGTATTATTTCTCAAATCAAATATAATCTTTTTAGCACCTTTTGATTTTAAATCTTCATAAGCTTTTTTTACTTCATCAGCACATCCTTCATCAAAAGTTAAGAGTTGAATATATCCTATTCCATCTTCTTTCATTTCACTTTCAACATGATATACTTTTATAGCTTTTCTTTCAAGTTCAACGTCTACATATTCATTTCCTCTTAATAATTTTAATTTTACTTTAGTTCCTTCTTCTCCTTTTATTTTTGAAGATGCATCATTTGATGTCATTCCGAGCTGTTGATTCATCATCTATTTGAGCTATAATATCACCTGGTTTTACTCCTGCTTCTTCAGCTGGTGTACCTTTTATTGGAGAAAGTACAACTATATTGTCTTGTTTATCCATACTCATATAGATACCTACACCAACATAATTTCCAAGGGCATCAGCCTGAAAATCTTCCCATTCGTCTTTAGTCATATATTCAGAATATTCATCACCTAAACCATTTACATAACCTTTTATTGAACCCTCTAAAAGATCTTGCTCATTTATTTCGCCTAAATAATATTCATCTATTACATTTCTAAAATTTTGCAAATTTTGTGCAATTTGATTAGTTGTTATTTTCTCTGATGAATTGCTTTCTTCTTTTACTTCATTTAATTTAGAAATAGACATATTTTCAAAGCCTTTACTTATATACCAAAATGTTATAGCTGATGAACCTAACGCTACTATTACGCAAATCAATATACATGTTATAATATATTTTAATTTCATATTTTTTATATTCTCAATATTTTCCTCTTCCATAAAATAAAATTCCTTTCAAAAAATATGTAACTATGGTAAATATTGTGTAGGATTAACAATAGTACCAGATGATAATCTTACTTCAAAATGTAAATGATAACCAGTAGAATTTCCGGTTGTTCCTACATTACCAATTTGCTGTCCTTGAGTAACATAATCACCTACTGAAACCAACCTGGAATTTGGTTGCATATGAGCATACAAAGATAAAGTACCATCACTATGACTTATTACTATGTATTCTCCATAACTTCTATAATCTCCATTACTATTTTTTAAAGCCTTAGAAATTATAACTGTTCCACTTTTTGCAGCTAACACTGGTAAACCAGCTACAGGACCTTTAGAGTTTCTAGCAAAATCTACTCCTGTATGACCTGCATAACCATGATAACCTGTTGTTATATCATTTTTCGTTCTTCCTGCTAATGGACATATAAAACCTGATGTACTTGTAGTAGAAGTAGTATTTGTATTTGAACTAGTAGATGCATTACTTGAAGAATTATTATTTGAATTTGATGAAGAACTTTCAGAATTATCTTGAGTTTTTTTACTAGATTCTTCTGCTAATCTTCTTTCTTCTTCAGCCTTTCTTTCCGCTTCTTCTCTGGCTTTTCTAGCTGCTTCTTCAGCTGCTTTTCTTCTATTTTCTTCCTCAATAGCTTTTGCAATTTCTCTATTTACTTCTTTTTTATCTTCCTCATATTCATCTAATTGAGATTGTAATTGCTTTTCTTCATCAGTTAATTTTGAAACCATAATCTCTTTTTCTTTTTTCAAATTTTCTAAAGCAGCTCTTTGAATTTCTTCACTTCTTTTATTTATCTCATAATTATTTTTATTTGATTCTAATTCTGCTTTTTCAGTTTC
This sequence comes from uncultured Clostridia bacterium, assembly GCA_947630235.1. Lineage (GTDB taxonomy): Bacteria > Bacillota > Clostridia > TANB77 > CAG-508 > Scatovivens. Next base: position 64,553 of record CANRGN010000003.1, on the reverse strand, counting down.
TATTTGAGCTTTTAAATTTTGAATATTAATTAATAAATCTTTATCACATTGTGCAATTTTTTCTACAAAATAATATTTTGATATAAAATCAGTTAAACTTGATGAACTAAGCAAAACATCTAAATATTTAGTATTTCCAGATTCATAAACAGCAACAAGTCTTTTGTCTAATAAATTTTTTTGATAATCATATTTGTCTTGTTGCTCTCTAATATTTTTTTCTTTCTCTTCAATTTGACTATTTAAATCAGATATTTGATTTTCTAATTCTAATACGTTATTTTCACAATCAGAAATTTGATTTGTTACTTTACTTACATCTTCTAAAGCTTTAGTCATTTCAGATTGTACACCAGAAATTTCTGAACTCGTTTCATCAATCTTGCTTTGTATTTCACTTTCTTGACTTTCAAGATCAGAAATTGAAGTTGCAAATATTTGACCAGAAAAAGAACAAATTAAAAAAACTATTACTATAGAATATGATATTTTTTTAAAAATATTATACATATTTCCTCCATTTAATTTTCTATCAATACTTCTTCTATATTATTATTTTTTGTTTCGTTTTTGGTTGAATTATTAGTTGATGTTATATATTCCAAAGGATTTTTATATTCTCCATTTACTCTTACTTCAAAATGGGCATGTGGCCCTGTTGAATATCCTGTAGATCCTACTTTTAGAACAGGTGTTGATTGTCTAACATAATCACCAGCTTGTACTAAAATTTCAGAACCATGAGCATATAATGTAGTAAGACCACCACCATGATCAATTATAACCATATTTCCATAAGCTCTATTATACTCTGCCTTTAACACTACTCCATCATTTGCTGCAACAAAATTGGCTCCCATCGGTGCTCCTATATCTGTTCCAGTATGCAATTTATATATACCTGTAATAGGGTGTGTTCTCATTCCAAACTGTGAAGTTATTCTAGTATAACCTGGTATTGGCCAAACCATTTGACCTCCAATATATTCATCTCCCACATTTTTTATACTCAAAGCTCTAATCTCTTTTTCTATATTTTGTATTTCATTTTGATATTCTTCAATTTTATTATAAAGTTCTAATTCTGACTGATTTAAATTCTGAGCTTGTTTCTGTTTTATTAGCTCAAGATTTTCTAAATATATTTTGTTTTTATTAATTGTAGCCCTATTAGACTCTATTGTTTGTTTTTTATCTATTAATGAGTTTTCTAAATCTTGCATATATTTTTGTGCTTCATAACAATCATTCAATAAACTTTGATCAGCAGTAACTATTTCTGAAAGAAGATAATAATTAGATATAAAACTTATTATTCCTTTAGAATTTAATAACAAATCTAAATATGAAGTATTTCCCATCTTATAACTAGCAACTAATCTTTTATCTAACATCTCTTTTTTTAAATCATAATCTTTAGATATATCATCTAAATCTGTTTGTACATTATTTATATAAATAGTTAATTTTTCATTTTCTAAAGTTAATTTATCAATCTCCTCACTTTTACTGGCTATATCTAAAGATAATTCTTCAATACTTATAAGTAAATCAGATAATTCAGATTTTACTATTTCTATTTGATTATTAGACTGCTGAATTTCATTTTCAAGATTTGTTTTTTCACTTTGAAGATTCTCTAATACCTTGTTATCTTCTGTTTCAGTTGTGTTAGAATTAATAGAATTTTCTGTAACAGTATTTTCAACTTCTACACTCATTGCTTTATTAGGAAATATTATTGTAGAAGTGATAACAATTATTATGAAAATTATTAAAACTACAAAATTAATTTTAATAAATTTTTTCATATTATTAGATTATACCTCCAAATATTTTTTCATTGATATTCTACTACCTACAATACCGATTCCCATTCCTAAAATTAAGAATACAATTGTAATTACTTGTGCCATATCAGTAAATTGTAACAAAGAAACCCCTAATCTAGCAAATGCTTCTGATGCTTGAATTTTTGATACCAAATAGCTATAAATTCCAGCTAAAAATACAATTGTTATGCTTGCAGAAATTATCCCAATAATCATTCCTTCAACCATAAAAGGCCATCTTATAAAACTATTTGTTGCTCCAACATATTTCATTATAGAAATTTCTTTTCTTCTAGCATGAACTGTAAGTTTTATCGTATTTGTTATAATTGTAACAGCTATAAGTAATAGTAATATAAAAATTACTAATATTGCTATATTTATGCCTTTTGCAATTCTCATAAGAGTATCTATTGTAAGATTGCTACTTGTAATTTCATCAACATATTCAAATTGTAAAATTTTATTTTGAATATCTTCTGCTAAACTTAAATCTGTTAATGTTACTATGTATGAATCTGGAAAAATATTATTTTCACCTTCATATGCAGCAAATACATCTGGATTATCTTTAAAAGATTCCTTCATACTATCTAATGCTTCTTGCTTAGACTTAAATACTACAGTATTTATTCCGTTTAGAGAAGTTATTTCATCCTTTAAATTCTTAATATCTTCATCAGTTGCTTCCCTTTTTATAAATACTTGCATACCTTGTTCTTCTTGAACTTGTCTTAATATTTCGTCAATATTTTGTCCCATTGCAAAAAAAGCACCAAATAAAAACATAGCACAAATCATAGTAACTAAAGAAGTCATACTAGATTTCTTATTTTTCATTACATTTTTAAAACCTTCAACTATTAAATAAGTAAAACTATTATATCTCACTGCTATAACCACCTTTTTTATCATCTCTGACAATAACGCCTTTTTCTATTTTTATTACCCTTTTCTTCATTTTATCAACAATATCTTTTGCATGTGTTGCCATTACTACAGTTGTTCCTCTAGCGTTAATATCATTTAATAAATGCATAATCTCCCATGCTGTATCTGGATCTAAGTTTCCGAGTAGGCTCATCTGCTATAATCATAGATGGATTATTTACTAAAGCCCTAGCAAGAGCTACTCTTTGTTGCTCTCCACCAGACAATTGATTAGGATACATTTTAGCTTTATTAGATAAACCAACTAAAGCTAATACCATTGGTACTTGTCTTCTAATATGCTTTGGAGTTGCCTTTACTATGTACATTGCAAAAGCAACATTTTCATAAACTGTTTTATCAGGTAATAATCTGAAATCTTGAAAAACTACACCCATACTTCTTCTTAAATATGGAACTCTTTTTGGCTTTAAAAAAGTTATATCCTTGCCATTTATTATAATATTTCCACTAGATGCTTCCTCTTCTTTTAATATAAGTTTTATAAGTGTAGATTTTCCTGAACCAGATTGTCCAACTAAAAATGCAAATTCGCCTTTTTCTATAGTAAAACTTGCATTATGAACAGCTTCTGTTCCTGTTTTATATACCTTACTTACATTTTTAAATTCTATCATTTTAAATCCCTTTCAAAAAAGTTTTTACAAAATGTCTATTTACTCTTATTCATATTAACAATAAAGTAAAAAAAAATCAATACCACAGTTAAAAAAATAATTTTGAACCAGAGGGACGTAGCAAGTGTGACAAGGGACCGAAGATTTTGTCCCCTTGTCACACTTGCTACGTCCCTCTGATTCAAAATTATTTTTTTACTTCTTCTATAATATATTTACTAGTTAATCCAAAATATTCTAAAAGCTCTCCTGCTTTTCCGGATTTTCCAAAAGTATCATTTATTCCTATTTTTACTAATTTTTTTGGATATTCTTCTGTAAGAACATCACTAATTGCTGAGCCTAGCCCTCCAATTATACTATGATCCTCAACTGATATTAACTTATTAGTTTCTTTTGCACATTTTATAATTAACTCTTTATCTATAGGTTTAATTGTATGAATATCTACTACTCTAACATTTATTCCTTCTGCTTTTAATTTTTCTTGTGCAATTAAGGCTTCTGGTACTGTAACACCTGTAGCAAAAATTGTAGCTACTGTTCCATCACCAATTTGAACTCCTTTTCCAAAAGAAAAATTCTTATTATCATCATAAATTTTTGGTGTTGCATATCTACACAATCTTATATATACAGGACCATCTATTTCTGAAGCTTCTCTAATAGCCCATTTAGTTTCAACATCATCACAAGGACAAATAATTTTCATATTTGGAAGAGCTCTCATCAAATTTATATCTTCTAACATTTGATGTGTTGCTCCATCTTCACCAACAGTAATTCCTGCATGAGTACCACAAATTTTTACATTAAGTTTTGGATAGCATATACTATTTCTAATTTGATCATATGCTCTACCTGTAGCAAAAACAGCAAAAGTACTTACAAAAGGTATTTTATTACAAGTAGCCATTCCTGCAGATACTCCTAACATATTTTGTTCAGCAATTCCCATATTAAAAAATCTTTCTGGAAAACTTGCTTCAAATAAACTTGTTTTAGTAGTTACTGATAAATCTGCTGTTAATACAACAATATTCTTTTTTTCTTTTCCTAACTTTTCTAGTGCTTCCCCAAAACTTTGCCTAGTGGCTTTTTTCTCATTAAAATTCATAATATTATCCTTTCTTATTCGCTTTTAAATTCTTTCATTGCGATTGAATATTGTTCTTCATTTGGCGCTTTTCCATGCCAATCTGCTTCATTTTCCATAAAAGAAACACCTTTTCCCTTTATAGTTTTTGCAATAATTGCAGTTGGCTTTTCTTTATTTGTTTTGGCCATTTTAAAGGCATTATCAATTTCACTAAAATTATGTCCATCTATATCTATTACATTAAATCCAAAAGCTTTAAATTTTTCATTTATAGGATAAGAATTCATTACTTTTGAAATTTCACCATCTATTTGAAGATTATTATTATCTACAATTAAACAAAAATTATCCAATTTGTAATGACTAGCTGACATTGCAGCTTCCCAAACTTCTCCTTCTTCTATTTCTCCATCTCCAACTATGCAATATACTCTATAATCTCTTTTATCCATTTTTCCAGCTAAAGCCATTCCTATTGAAGCAGAAATTCCTTGACCTAAAGAACCAGAAGACATATCAACTCCAGGAATATATTTCATATCTGGATGTCCTTGTAAAATACTATCTATTTTTCTAAATTTTGATAATTCATCTTTAGATAAAAATCCTTTTTCACTCAGCACAGCATATAAAGCTGCACAAGCATGACCTTTAGATAAAACTAATCGATCTCTATTTTCTAATTTTGGATTTTGAACATCAACATTCATTTCTTCAAAATATAAATATGTTAAAACATCTACAATTGATAAAGCACCGCCTGGATGGCCAGATGAAGCTTTATAAATCATATCTATAACATTTTTTCTAATACTTTTAGCTATTTTTTCTAGCTTTAAATAATCATTCATAATATCTCCTTTACAGAACAATATTGGACTTTTAAAATATAAAATTGTTAAAGCCCATGTTTTATCTTTTGCACTTCGTTTTTATATATTTAATAATATAACTAAAGCTGCTAAAACATATCCCCAAACAGGAATACTTGAAGCCATACTAATACCATAGTTCCATTGTCTTCTAAAGAATCTTAAAATACCTGATAATGAAAAATTTTCTGCTAAATTATAGCCATTTATATCAGTTAAATCAATTCCTGTACCAAATATATTTGTTGCGTCAAATTCCCAACCTAATATATTTATAATATTAGATTTATCAGGTATCTCTGAAACAAATTCAATATTGTATCCTGTTATATTATTTCCTTTATATCTAATTCTATAATCTTTATAATCACCTGGATTTAAATCTTCTATTGTTACATACTTTGTAGCAGAAGTAAAACCATATTCATCTATTAAATCAACTTTTGCATAAGCTTCATTTATATAATTTTTAGAATCATTTGTAATTTTTACATTCATATATCCATTTACATTTGATGCTTTTGAATCTGTTACTTCTATAGACATTGTATCATTATTTATAGAAGTACCTTTTACTGTTGAAAACATTGATGATATAAGACCATTTTCTAATACATTAAGTATAATAAATAATCCTACAAAAAGCAAAAAGTAAATGAAAAAAGTTTTCATTCTATCCATGGAAACCTCCAAAATTAAATTACTTTTTATAATTTCACATATTTATTATATAATATTTGGAAGTTTTTGTAAATAGCAAGCTTTACAATTCTAAAGGTTTTCCTAAATAAATAGAATATATGTAAGTTTTATAAATAGTTTTCTTAAGTGCTTTTTCTAAAGCAATTCTATATAATTCTAATTGAGATTTATATTTTTCCACTAATTCCTGCTCTTTTCCCTTTTCTACATAATCTGTTTTATAATCTACTAATATTACTCTATTTTGAGAATCTATATAATACAAATCTATTATCCCTTGAACCAAAATGTCTTCATCTTTTTCAATTCCTAATAAATTCTTAGCAGAAATTTTTGTGCAAAAAGGCTTTTCTCTGTGAATTTCAATTGCATTTCTAATACCTTCTTCAAAATCTGAATTTAAAAATTCAAGAATCTTATTTTCATTTATATTATCTCTTTGTTTTTGATTAATTATTTTTTTAGCTAATAATTCATCAAGAAAATTCTTTAATTCATCTTTATTATATGTCTTTCTTAAATCAATTTTTTGTAGAACTAAATGAACTAATGTACCTTTTTCTTTACTAGTTATTTTATCAGAATTTTCTTCTAAAAATTCTGGTTTTACATTCGCAATTCCTACTTCATATTCATAGTCATTTTTAGATAATTCTTTTATAGCACTTACAGAACTTTTTATTGGCAAAGTAGTACTAATTAAGTTAGGATATTTCCAATCTATATTTTCTTCTATTTGAGTATAATTAGAATATTTTGAAAAATCTATTTTTTCGTTATTAATAATTTCTTCACTTTGAATATTATCTTTAATTATTTCTCTTTTATTTACAACTTCAAAATCAATCAATTCCTTCATTTTATTTGATTTTAATAAAACTAGTTCAAACCAATCTAAATATGATATATTATTTTTTATAAGTAAAGGACTGATTTTATTATTAGAATCGTCATAAATTGATAATTGCTCTTTTTTCTTTTCTATTTGTTTTTGGTAATTATTAGAAATTCCAGTTATTATAAGTTTCTCTCTAGCTCTTGTTAAAGCTACATATAAAACTCTCATTTCTTCTGAAATACTATCTTCTTTTGATTTTAACTTTATAGCAAATTTTGCAGCTGTAGAATATTTAATTTTTCTTTCATAGTTTATATAATCTGGACCTAAACCTATATTTTGATTTATTAAAATATTATCTTTTAAATCCTCTAAATTTATTTGCTTTGAAGTACTAGATAAGAATACTACTGGAAATTCTAATCCTTTACTTTTATGGATGCTCATTATTCTAACAACATCTTCATTTTCGCCTATTACTTTAGCAGATGAATAATCATTTTTTCCAAGTTTCATTTTATCAATAAATCTAATAAAATTGTACAATCCTTTAAAACTAGTTTTTTCATAAGATTTTGCTCTTTCAAGTAACATTCTTAAATTAGATTGTCTTATACTTCCATTAACCATTAAGCCTACATAATTATAATATCCTGTATCTATATATATTTGCCATATAAGTTCTGAAACACTAAGATATTCACTAATTTTTCTCCATTTTGAAATCATATCTAAAAAATTTTTTACTTTATTTACTAATTCACAGCTTTCTTCTTCTAAAAATTTTTTAAAACTATCATAAAAACTTATATATCTATCTACTAAACGTATTTGCACTAATTCATTATCTGTAAATCCTCCAATTGTGCTTCTTAAACAACTAACAAAAGCAATATCATCAGTAGGATTATCTAATATTTTCAAAACATTTGTTATTGTTTGGATTTCTATAGTATCTAAATATTCATTTGATGCTTCTGAATATACTGGAATTCCTGCTTGCAAAAGTTCATTTTCGTATATAGAGCCTATCTTCCCTGGAGATCGTAGTAAAATTACTATATCTTTATATTGCAAATTTCTAACTCCGATTTTTTTATCTTGAATTTGGAAATTCTTTTCCATCATTTCCTTTATTTTATATACTACATATTTAGCTTCAATTTGTTCTTTTTCAAGATATTTTTCAGATTCATCTTTTTGCTCATTTTTATCATCTAATTGATCATTTTCTTCATCTATCAAATCTATAATAGCCAGTTCTGTTTTTCCAAGCCCTTTTTCTAATTCTTCATAATTTGCCATATAATTTAAATATTCATTTTCATTATATTCTATCTCACCTAACTCTTTACTCATAATATTTTCAAAAATTTCATTTGTAACATCTAAAACATTTTTTCTACTTCTAAAATTTTTAAATAATTGAATTTTTAACCCATTGTCATTTCCGCTCTAAAGAATATTTATCATATTTTTCTAAAAACAAATCTGGACATGCTTGTCTAAATTTATATATACTTTGTTTAACATCACCTACCATATAAATATTATTACCTTTAGATACTTTTGTTAGAATCTCTTCTTGAACTCTATTACTATCTTGATATTCATCTATTGCAATTTCAACAAATTTATTTTGATATCTTTTTGCGACTTCTGTTGGCACAAATTCACCATCTTTTTCTTGTACTAATATTTTTAATGCATAATGCTCGATATCTCCAAAATCTATTATATTTTTCTCTTTTTTTCTTTTTAAAAATTCAGATTCAAATTCATTTATTACTTTTTCTAATTTAACTAAAATATCATACATTAAAAATATATCTTTAAAAGCTTCTTCTGAATTGTAAAGCATTATATCATTTACGGTTTTATTTATTTTTTCTTTTATAGCAGATCTTACTTTTTTAGCTTCTTCTTTTAAGTCTGAAGATATTTTCTTATCATCAGACCATCTTACTAGTTCAAAAGAATATGCTGATTCAAAAGTAGCATCCCAACTTATTTTTGTTTTTTGTTTTAAATCTTCTAAACATTCAATATCATTTTTTATAATATTTATTGCTTTTTCAAGTTCATCAAATCTTATTAATTTATTATATATAATTTTTAAATTATTTATTCCATCTTGTATTCTATCTGAAAATTCATTTAAAATTATTTCTCCCCAAATAGTTTTACCAAAATCAGTTTCATGATTATTATTCTCATTAAAAAGCTCAACTTTTTCATGTAACCATTTTCTTGGATATGGTGAACTTTGAATAAAATTATAAATTTTTAAAACAATATCCTTTAAATTTTCATCACCTTTATAACCAGCATAAGTATCAATAAGCTGTATAAAATCTTTATCTTCTTCTTCATAGTAATTTTCAAATAAATCATCCAAAACTTCTTGTTTCAATAATTCAATTTCTTCTTCTGCTGCTATTCTAAAATTTGATGATAAATCTATTTCAAAGAAATTATTTTTTATTACTTCTAAACAAAAAGCATGTATTGTACATATATTTGCTCTAGGAAGTAGAATAATCTGCCTTTTCAAATTCTCATCATCAGGATTTTCATCTATCTTTTTATATAAAGCATCTAAAATTCTTTCTCTCATTTCTACAGCAGCAGCATTTGTAAAAGTAACTACTAATAATTTATCAATATCTATTCCCTGATTTATTATTTTTTGTATTATTCTTTCAACCAAAACAGCTGTTTTCCCACTTCCAGCAGCTGCAGCCACTAAAATATTTGAGCCACTTTTTTCAATTGCTGATTTTTGTTCATCTGTCCATCCCATATAAATCTCCTCTTTAAAAATTTTTTTTATTATATATTTTTTTTATTTTAATTTCAATAGTTACAAAAAATGTAAATTTTAGAAAAGCTTACTAAAAGCTTTTTGCATAAAATAAAATCATTTTGCAAACACTAAATTTGGAGGTTTTCAAAATGGATGATTTAACAATTTTAAACGAAGTTCATAAAGGAGTAACAATGGGAATGGCCGCTTTAGAACAAATAAACGATAAGGTTTCAGATCAAAATTTTAAAGATGATATAAGTTTTCAATATAATAGATATCGTGATACACTAGATAAAGTTAATGCTGAATTTGAAAAAGCAGGAGAAATTCCTGATGATACACCTACAATGACTAAACTTATGGGATGGACAGGAATTGAATTTAATACAATGACAAATAAAAGTAATTCTCAAATTTCAGAAATTTTAATACAAGGAAATGATATGGGAATAATAAAAGCAGTAAAACTTTTAAATCAAAATCCTCAATCATCTCAAGATACCAAAAATATATTAAATGGATTTATAAGATTACAAGAAAATAATATTGAAAGATTGAAAAAATTTTTATAAAATCATAACCACCAGTAAAACTGGTGGTTATGATTTTATAATAAGTATTTTTAACTACATCATATTTTTATAAACTTATATTTCCTTATTTTTATAAGATATCATATAAGAAATTGATAAAACTATGATGTTTAATAAAATTAGTATTATTGGCAAAATTTTTACTAATATATTCATGTTAAAATTTATATTTAAATCTAATATTGTTGTAATTAAAAATCTTGATATTCAATATATCCGTGTTTTGGATAAAAAATATGACTTTCGAAATAGTCTTTTCCTAAATGAACAAATATTTCTACCCTATTATTGCATACTTAACATTCCTAATCCCAATTTTGCATTTAATTTTCAGTTTTTTACATATATGTTTTTACAATACTAATATGATAATCAATCATTTAAGCTTTACACCAATTAAATACAATAAATCAACCGCTTGAAATTGATCTATTATTGCACCTTTTATATCTTCTATTGAAATTGCTATTCCTTCTATTTTACAACTAGATAAATCAATTCCTTTCAAACTTGTTTTAAAAAATTTTGATTGTGTTAAATCTGTATTCTCAAAAAATATATTTTTTGTTTTAGTTTCTTGAAAACAACTATTTTTTAATACAGTATTTTCAAAAATAATATTTTCTATATTAGACATTGATAAATTCATATAACTAGCATTTGTTTCAATAAAAGTAACATTAAATAATCTATTATCTGCAAAATTACAACCAGAAATTTTACAATTTTTAAACTCGCATCTAATAAAAGTAGTATCTATAAATTCCGTATTTGAAAAATTACATTGTTCAAAAATAACATCTTTAAATGCTATTTTTTCTAACATTCCTTTTTGTATAATAATATTAGTAAATATGCAATTTTCAATTTCAATATCATAAAATTTTGAATCATTATCCTCTTCTTTTTCAAAATTACAATAATTTACTTTATCATTATCTTTTAAATCATCTAAATTCATAATTTTTAACTTTTCAATATGTATATTTTGTGGCTTTAAAATACTCATTAAAAAATCCTTTCAAAATAGTATTTATTTAATATTTATACAAAAACCCCCATCAAAATCAATGTTGAAATAAATTGAATTAAGTTGCTCTTTGTGAATAATTTTACCATTTTTATATACTGAAATATATTTATCATTATTGCTAAAATGTATATTATAATTACTTAAATTACTTATATCTTCAATATTCTCTATCTTTTTTGCTTTTTTAGGTAAATATTTTACTAAGCTATAATCTTCAACTCCAATACCCAAACTAATTTCTTCACAATATCTTTCATTAATTGCATATGCAAATTCCTTACTATCTCCAAATCCACCATTTCCCTGTGAATTATATACTAATATTAAATCACTATTCATTATTAAATAATATTCTTTAATAAAACTACTAAAAACCAACAAAATAGGCAATATAATCAACAATAATATAAATACTAGCTTTTTTTTAGATAAAGAAAATTTTTCATTACTTTGTTTTATTTTTTTTGAACATATAATAATAGATATAATATAATTTATTATTGCAATTAATACTAAAAAATCTAAAACTAAAATCTCAAGACCTGTATCTAAACAAAAAATATTTGGTATAACAACAATACCTAAAATTAAGTATATTATATAAAAAAAAATAATTGTTTTTATACCTTTACTATTATTTTGTTTTTTATTTTTTATTGAATAAATCAATATTGGTATTGAAAGTAAACTAATTACTATTAAAATAAAATAAATACAGCTTTTTAACAACATATTTTTTCCTTTGAAATATTATTTTCCATATATTTGGCTATCCCTTCTTGAAATTCACATATTTATTATATAACAAATATATTTTTTTAGCAATTAAATATAAATTGAAGTTCAAAATGTCGTTACTGCTCCGATAGCACCATAGGAGTGGCAAAAGGACATTCCTCCTTAAATTATTTTAGAAGTTATTGAATATATAAAACTACATAAGTAGGAATATAAAAATTTTATATTTCTTTTTTAAAATAAATTCTTTCTGATGCTTTATATGATATATATAACATTAAAATCATAGTTACTGGAAATACTATCATCCAATATGTTCCTATAGAATCTAACATTTTTATCATTGGTGACAAATCAACATATTTTGCAACAGTCCCACCTATAATTGCAACACCAAATACTACTACAAATATTCCTATTCTTGCTTTTTCTGGACCGAATTTATACATTGCTGGATACATAAATGATTGTAATAAAATAGTAGCGAAAAGAGATCCTAATATTGTTCCTATAATGTTTTCAAAATCTATTATTTTTGTTTTAGCATAAGAAATCGTAAAAGATAATATAGTTATAATTATTGTTGTTATTTCAATAAGTATTATTGTCGCAATATACTTCCCCATTACACTATTTTTTCTACCATTTGGCAATGTTACTGCATAAGCATCCCATTTGTTAAAAGTATCATAACTAAATGTTGAAATCATAATCATTACGCTCATAAATGGCAATAAAAAGGATAAATCCATTTGACCTTGAAAAGTCATAAAAACATATATTATTAGCAATATCACAAAAATTTTAATATTACTTTTAATCATCAATAAATCTTTTTTTATAAATCCTAACATTATTTTTCCCCCTTAATCATCAATACCATAAGTTCCTCAAGTGTTATTTTATCTATTGTATCAATGTCATATTTTTTATTAAAAACTTTTCTGTTTTCAATTAAAATTTCATATTCATATTTACTTTTCTTATATTGAATAAAATCTTTTTTATCTATGTTTTCAAATTCTTTTTTTGTACATTTAACAATTCCATAATCTTCTAGTAATTCTTCTCTAGTTTTTGATAGTATAATATTTCCATTATTTATAAAGGTAATATAATCTGCAATATGTTCTAAATCTGTTGTAATATGACTTGATAGGAAAATAGAACATTCTTCATTTTGAATAAAACTTTGAAAAAGATCTATTACTTCGTTTCTTGCTACTGGATCAAGTCCAGCAGTTGGCTCATCAAGAATTAATAATTGTGGATGATGTGAAATTGCTGTGGCTATTTCTAATTTTTTTCTCATTCCTTTAGATAATGTTTTTATTGCTTTATTGTTTGGTAATGCAAAATCAGTTAAATATTTAAAATATAGTTCCGAATCCCAATTTTTATAAATATCTTTCATAATGCTATTTATATCATTTGGTGTGAGAATTTCTGGAAAAAACATATCATCTAGGACAGCTCCAATATTTTCTTTAATTTTTTTGTCATCATTTCTATTGTCAAGTCCAAATAATTTTATTTTACCTGTATAATCTCTAATAATGTCTAAAATTGCCTTAATCGTAGTTGTTTTTCCTGCTCCATTTTCACCAATAAAGCCCATAATCATCCCTTTAGGTAATGTAATATTAACATTTTGCAATTCAAATCCTTTATATTTTTTGCATAGATTTTTAACTTCTAATATATTTTCCATTTATTCATCCTCCCCAAATAAATATTCAAAGGTTTCTAAAATTTCTTTTTTACTTATATTAGATGTTTTCGATATTAAAACAATTTTATCAATATATTTTTCTATCTCTTTCATCTGTTCTTCTTTTAACAACTCAATATTTTTTGCTGCAACCAAACTTCCCTTTCCGTGAATTGTCTTAATAAAACCTTCCTGTTCTAATTCATCATAAGCTCTTTTTACTGTCATAACACTAATTCTCAAATCTTGTGCTAAATTTCTAATTGATGGCAACATTTCATTTTCTTTCAATTCGTTTGTTGCTATTGCTTTTTTTATAGATTGTTTAATTTGCTCAAATATAGGTTGATTACTACTATTGCTAATAATAATATCCATAATCTTTTCTCCTTTTTGTTACAGCTGTTATATTTATATTATAACAGTTGTAACAGTTTGTCAATATAAAAAAATAAAAGATTACTATTTTTTTATATTAGTAATCTTTTGAAATTATCATTTTATAAAATTATTATTTGTTATACACTAATGTTTTTTTCCTGAGTAGTTAAAAAGTAGTTAAAAAAATAAAAGATTTTAGAAAATCTCTAAAACCTTTATTTTTCTAATGTTTCATAAATTGGTGACCCCTACGGGAATCGAACCCATGATTCCACCTTGAGAGGGTGGCGTCTTAACCGCTTGACCAAGGGGCCATAAAGTACTATTTATTTATACCATAATTTAATTTGTTAGTCAAGCCAATAATTCAATAAAATTTTTATAAAATAAGAAATTTCTTTGCATAAAAGCTGAATAAATCTATTTTTCTATACAAGCTTCTAATATTTTTTTTAATCTCTCATCATTTTTAGTAAGATATAAATATCCAATTAAACTCTCAAAAGCTGTTGCATAAGAATATTCTGCAACATCTACATTTTTAGGTACATGATGATTTTGAACATTTCTTCCTCTTCTTACTATATCTTTTTCTTCATCAGTTAACATATCATAAATCTTTTCAAGAGTTTTTACTTGAGCTTTAGCTTTTACATATTTTACAGTTTCTATATGTAATTTATGTGGTTTAGCATTTGAATTGTTAATAAGATAATTTCTTATAAAAATTTCATATATACTATCACCAATATATGCCCAAACCAGTGGAGAAAGCATTTTAACATCATTTATTTCTCTATTTCTTTCAATTAGTTCCATTTTTATATCACATCCTTTTTTGGACTTTCCAAAGTTATTTTTCCTAATTTTCCACTTCTAAAATCATCAAGAATAATTCCTGCAACTTTTTCATCATCCACTTCGCCTTTTGAAATTAAAGCGCCTCTTTTTCTTCCAATTATTTTCATAAGCTCATAGATTTTATTTTCTTTAGATTCAATAACTTCTAATTCTTCATTTATTATCTTATATCTTTGAATTAAACACTCTACATCTTCTATAAATAATTTTTTTAGCAACTCATAAGCAATTTCAACTTTTTCTAAAATATCATCTTTAATAGTTCCTGTAAAAGCTAAATTTAATGCTATCTCTTGGTTTTCAAATTTTGGCCACAATACACCAGGAGTATCTAAAAGCTCTATATTTTTTGAAAGTCTAATCCATTGTTTTTGCCTTGTTACCCCAGGTTTATTCCCAACAATAGTAGAGTTCTTTTTAGCAATTCTATTTATAAAAGATGATTTTCCAACATTAGGTATTCCTAAAATCATAACTCTAATAGTTTTATTTTTTAACCCTTTTGCTTGCCACTTTAACCTTTCAGGCTCCATTATATCTTCAATTTTCTTTAATACTTTTTCAACACCTTTTCCAGAATTAGAGTCAGTTAAAATAGTAGGAGCTTCTTTTCCCAATTTATTTAGCCAAACTTTATTTAATTCTTCATTTGATAAATCACTTTTATTTAAAAGAATTATTCTTTTCTTATTTTTTGTTAATTCATTTATATCAGGATTTCTACTAGCAATTGGTATCCTAGCATCTAATAATTCTATTACTATATCTATTAACTTTAAATCCTCTATAATTTGTCTTTTGGTTTTAGCCATATGGCCTGGATACCAATTTATGTTTGTTTTATTTTCGTTCATTTTTCTCTCCTAATAATTTTATATTTTCAGCATTGTTAAGTACATCTAATTGATATTTCGCAATAGCATTTAATATCTCAAATCTTTCTTCTTTACTTTTTCCTTCTTTAATTAATTCAGCATTATGAGATTCTAAATTAGATAATACTGTTAATTCATTAATTGTTGAATAATCTCTAACATTAGCATTTTTTGCTAAATCTGGATTAAGTTCTCTCCATTTTTTAACAGTTGTTTTGAAAATAATTACATTTAAAATATCTGCTTCTTCTGAGTATTTTAACCATTCTTTATTTTTATAGCTTTAAATTATTAATTATATCTAAAAAATGTAAAAATCTCAATGTATGAAATTTGAGTATTTCCAATGGTTTGAGTAACTGTTTCTATAAATTAGTTTATCGCAGTTGATATTAAAACTTTTTTCATTATTATTAACTTTAATATATTTTTATATTATTATTTATTTTAATTTTATCTTTTGATATTTTATATAAATATTCAGTTGCAAATTGTATCTTAGTACTATTAAAAATCTTTTCTTTTGGAAATAAAAAATATGTATTATCTAAAGTAGATAAAGTTATACACTGTCCTTTTCCTCTATAATTATACTCCGTATGTACTGATAATGTATTTAAAGGTGGGAAATATAATGTTTTTTTATTATTTTCACCATAATCTTTAAAAGTTAAATAAAATCCTATAGTATTATGCTTTAATATTCCTTCGCCTAAATTTATAAAATTAATAGCATTTGGCAAAGACTCAATATTTACTTCTGTATCTAAATTATATTTTCCATCTTCTATTTCTTTAATTACATTCTCTCTTTCCCACTCATACCAATCTGTAATATGTATAGATTCCTTATCATTTTCTAATCTTCCATACTCTGACATATTCCAAGATGAGTGACAATGTTTACAAAAAATTTTTGTACCTTTAGTTTCCATTTCAAACTCAGTTTTACAATTTTTACATTGATATAGTGGAAGTTCAAGTCCCTCTGCTCTTTTGTTATATGTTATAGCAAGCTTTGTATCATATTGCCATCTATATTCATCATAACTTAAAAATTCCTGTATTTTTTTATTTATTTCTTCCACTTAACTTTTTTCTAATTCTTCTTTAGTATATATTCTAGTTAAAGTTGCATCTAATATTACATCTTTTCTATAATCCAAATTCCATATAGGAGAATGAAGATAATTCCCCCTCATATTTAAAGTTACTATTGGTACCTTTAACATTTTAGCAAGTTTACCTACTGATTCTGGCAATTCTGAACTTGTTCCTACATTTGCATATCTAGCTTCTGGATAAAGAACTAATATACCTTTCCTATCCAGAACCTTTTTTATATTTTTAATTAATAATTGATCATTAATAAATTTTCTAGTTCCAAGACAACCTGCTTGTCTATACAACCATTCACCATATAATTCAAATCCTTCAAGTTCAGATACATAATTTGCTCTATGTGGAAATATTGCAAGTGGTGTAACTAAAAAGTCAGTAAAAGATTGATGTGTTCCAAGTATCAAGTATGGAGGTTTTAGTCCTTTAATATTTACCTTATTTATTCTTAATTTATATTTTTTAGTTTTAAAATAACTATATAACCATATAAATGGCATAAAAAATAAATTTTGTTTAGGAGGTACTTTAGCACGATCAAATGGTTTAGTAACTATCTTTTTTTTATGAATATTTTTCATTTTTATTCTTTAATTTCCTCTCTATCTTTTAAAATATAATTTTTAAATACTGGTATTTTATATATTATATAATATAATAATCCTGTAACTATAAATGATAACCCTGTTGGTGTAAAATAAAATAAAAATTTATTATGGATTTCACCAGATATTGGATTGTAAACTAATAGAGATGTAATACTACCAACAATTATACAAATAATTGAAATTATATTTATTCCTTTAGTGAATTTATAAGCATTATATCCTGGTAAATTATATGCACTACGTAGAGAGATTTTTTGCTTTTTTATAAAGAAAAAATCAACAAATAGTATACTTGCAAGTGGAGCATAAATACAAGCTGTTATTGTTAAAAAAGCACTAAAATAATCAATAATTTTTCCCCAAACACAAAGAATTGCTACATATATTGCAAGAATTATTATAATATGTTTATATTTTATTTTTTCAAAAGATGACTTTAGCATTACTCCATATATATATGATCCAACAGCTTGAGTTCCAATATTAGCAAATGCAACTAATAATAAAGAACTTAAAGCAAGTATTGGCTTTGATAAAGTAGCAATCATTACAGTTGGATCTACGCTCGTTTTTCCTGTTACATATTGCATAGCAATTGCCATTACAGCACCAACTACTACAAAGAATGACAGGGTAAACTTATTCCTAAGAGGTTTACTAAATTTTCCATAGAAGAAGCAAATAAATCTGCACATACTGCATACCATGGATAATTTATTAATATTATTACAACTGTCATTATCTTTACACCATTTTTTCCTAGTACAGATCTAAGCCATACCCATATATCAATACCATATCTTACAGATAAAATAACTGGTAATTGATAAATCGCAAGCATTAGAATTGCTCCTAGAAAAGCTCCTATTAAAAGTTGTTTAAATCCAACTAAAGTAGTTAAGTATGAACCTTGAGTATAACTCCATGTAGCAATACAATATCCAGATAAAATTAATAGCGCATCAAAAATCCATATACTTTTTCTTTTTTTAAAACAGGTATAGTACCAAAAAATACTTCATTTTCTATTTCTTTTTCTAAATTATTTTTCAACCTTAATCCCTCCAAGTTAATATATAAAAGCTCCTAATATTACAAATAATAAGCATAATAATATTATTATAAAAGTAATAATATAATCTTTTTTAGAAAAGCGTTTAGAAAATTCGTAATCTTTACTTTCCATTATATTTATTCTTTTTTCAAGTTCTTTTTCTACATCTTTTTGTTCCATTTTAACTCCTATACTTATACATATAACATTCTTCTCTTTCAATACTTTTAATATTCTAACATAAAACCAAGCAATTTACAACAAATTGCTTGGTTTCAAAAATTTTTTATCTAATTTTGTATTGATTTCTATCAGCTCTTTCATCCATTTGCCTATCATATTTTTCGTTTTTATAATACCAATCAGAGTCTTTATCTTTACTTGTAGATAATCTATTTTTATTAAACAGAATATCAAAAAATGTTAATAATGGTATTACTATACCTACAATTGAAAATACTAAATCTAATCCGCTTACCATTCCAATTCCATTTTCTTCAATTGCATAATTATTTACTGTATTAAAAATTGCTGTGCCAAAATATGTTGCATAAAGACCTAAATAAAAAATTGCTCCTACAATACTTCTTTTAAATACTAAAATAAAACATGGAATTGTTAAAAATAATAATACTATTTCAAAACTTGTATTTAATGGCTGGCATATAAAAGACTCTCCTGTAGTAGCAAAATATGCAACTAGTATTCTAAAAAACCAAAATAATACTCCAAAAATTGTTATTAAATAACTAAATAAACTTGTCATTTGTATCCCTCCAAAAAAATTTTATCATATATAAAAAATTAGTTCAATAATTTATATTATATTACATTTCCTCTCTTTCTTTTTCCTTTTTTGCAGGCTGATAAGATTTAACCAAATTAATTTTCTCTTTAATCGGATCTATCCAAAATATTTCGCCAGAATTTGTTTTAACACAATACAATAAATTTAATTTCTTTCTTTCGATGTTTCGATCTTTACAAATTTCATCTAAATATTGATTAGTAGTTAATCCAAAATTATTTATATTGAATTTTCCAGCTTTAAATATATCTTTGCTCTCATTATCATATGCTACTATACCTATAACTTTAGAATCTGAAGATGTATTATTTTCACTTAAAGAAACCTCATCACCTATACAAAATTCTTGATTTAAGATTTCTTCTGAATCATTTATTTGTTGAACTATATTTTCCATACTATCATTTTTTAAATCTGTAGCACTTACCATTAAATTTGCTGAATTACTGATTCCATATGTTGATACTGCAATAGCTGCAGAGATAGATGCTGCTTTTATTGGATTTTTTCTAGGTACTTTGAAATTATCAGATCGAATTAATTTTGGATTACTTACCTGTCCAACAGACTCTCTTATCAATCTCTTATTAATTAGTTTTGCCTCTCTTTCTGTTTCTGGATTCCATAAATTTTGTTCATTTAAAATTTTTAAAGCTTTTTTGGATTTTTTTACACCTCTTATAGCAGATATTTTATATAATTGAATTGCACCTGCAATATCATCATTTTCTTGCATCGCACTTGCCAATTCACTTATTGCAATATATTTATTATTATCTAAATATTCTTCTATATTATTATTAGTATATTGAATATATTCTTTATAATGTTCTATAGCACTATCTAAATCTTTCTTTCCACCTTTTCCTTTTTGCTCAAGATTAGCCAATAATTGAGAACATCTATAATCTCCACTTTGGCTCATAGAAGTATAAATTTTTCTTGCAATACTTTTTATATTCAATACATCAAATAAAGTTCCTAGATTATATCTCAATTTACATTTTTTATTAGATTTATTTTTAGGAACATTATATATTTCATCAATATTTTCTTCATTATTAATGCTTTTTTTCATTTTATCAGCAATATATGAAGTGTATCCTGATACTCTTCCAGTAGTGTACTTTAAAAAGTTACTTCTAGCTTCAACAATATTTTCTGGTTGCCATTTTTTTGATTCATAAAGATTCCCTAATTTTTTAATAGCTATTATAGCTCTTCTATTATATTCCTTACCATATTTATTTAATTTACTATTTTTTTCTGGTATTAACTCACCATAATCAGAAAAAGATTTTAAAATACTTATTCCAGTTTCAAAATCTTCTCTTGATTTTGAATTATCCACTAATAATAAACCATAATTTAATAAAGCTTCATTATAAGTAGAATTTCTCATTATGCTATCTCGTCTATATTTTAGATATTCTATTTCATCTTTTATTTGAGTAATTGATTTTTTATCTTTTAGTGTTACCTTACTTTTTTTCTTTGTACATTCCAAATCTTTTTTCATATCTAAAATATCTTTTTCAATCCTAGATAACTTTAGATCTCTTTTATTTAAAATATTTTCATATAAAGCTCTAGATGTTTCAATATCTTTTTCTCCGCCTAATCCCATAGATAACATTTTAGAAAGTTTTATACTAGATTCATCGTCTCCTAAATTTGTTAATCTTGTAAAAATAACTCTAGCAGCATCATAATTACCTGAATCATATGTATTACAAGCTTTGTCATATATCTCCTGCATACCATATGCTAATTTTTCATCTTTTTGTTTATCAAAAAAATTCTGTAATTTTATATAAAAGAAATTTGGAATTTTATTAACTATCCTCCCCAATTTAATATTATTAAATATATCTATATTCTTTTTTCTATTATAATTTATTTTCTCAAATTTACTAACAGAATATTTTAAATGTTTCTTTAATATTTTATTTTTATTATTGTTAGGTAATAGCTTTGCAAGTTCTATATATACCATTGGATCTGAATTATTATTTTTTAACTCATCAAAAAATAATTGACAAGCTTCTTTAGTATGTTTCTCTCCACCAATGCCATTTGCCCAAACATATGCTAATAAATCCACTCCATTAAAATTATTTTGCATATATGCTTCTTCTAATAAAGTTCTAACTCTTTTATTATCTATCTTAGTTGTTTTTCTATCTAAATATAATCTAGCTAGTGCAATTTTTGAAGATGAATCATTATATATTTTTATATTATCTTCATATAAAGAAATTGCTTCTTTATAATTTTGAGATCTTTCATATTTTTGTGCTTTTTTATATTTTAATTTTATTATTTTTGAAGTATCATAATTAGTATATTTTAAATTATTACCTTCCATTTATTACTCCTTATTTAATAATATAAATATAAACATAATTATTATATCACATATTTATTTGTTTTTCAAATAATTTTCTGAAATTTACATAATATCTTTTTAGAAGTTTTATATAAAAAAAGCAAAAAACAAAATAATCCAAAAGATTATCTTGTTCTTTATTTCAAAAATTATTCTTCATCTTCAAAATTAAATTCATCTTTAAATTTTTCTTTAAATATTTGAAAAACTTTATTTAGAATTTCCTCATCATCTACACTTACATATGATTCTTCTGTTTCTGAATCAGTTTCTTCTAGTTTTAATATAACTACTTCTCCATTATCTTCTTCATCATCTTCTATAACAGGAAGTAATACTACATATTCTTCATCATCTAAAGGAATTAAATCTAAAAATTCAAATTTAATTTCATTCCCATTTTCATCATTTAATATTACTATATTGCTTTCTTCATCAAAATCTAATTCATCATCCATAATTTTGATCTCCTTTCAATTATTTAATTATTAATTTATTATTAAAAATAATTTTAAAATCTATATTATATATTATTAATTATTTATCCTGTTAATATACATTTCTAAAATATAAACAGCAGAAATTGTATCTACAATACTTCTTTTTTTTCTTTTATTAATATCTAAAAAATTCATTGTTTTATGCGCAGCTACTGTTGTAAGTCTTTCATCTATCGTATCAATTTTTATTTTATTATATTTACATTTTAATTTATGAATAAATTTATCTGTAACTTCTGCCCTATTAGAAAGAGTTCCATCCATATTATATGGCATACCTACAACTATAGTTTCTATAGAATATTCTTTCATTAGTTCATCTAATCTTTTTAATATTATTTTATCATTACCTTTATGATTTATAGTTTCCAAACCTTGAGCAGTATATCCTAGAGCATCTGTTATTGCTATTCCTACTCTTGAATCACCATAATCTATCCCTAATATTCGCATTATTCCTCTAATCCTATATAATATTTTACCATATTTTCTAATAATTCATCTCTTTCAATTTTTCTTATTAAATTTCTAGCATCATTATGACTTGTTATATATGTTGGATCACCAGATAAAATATAACCAACAATTTGATTTATAGGATTATATCCCTTTTCTACTAAAGCTTGATAAACTTCTTTTAAAATTTCTTTAGTTCTCAAATTTTTTTCTTTTTCTACTTTAAAACTCATTGTTTTATCACTTGCCATAATTCCCTCCTAAATATAATTAATTTGATTTTCACCTTTAGGCGCACTATCAAGATATTCTTCTAGCTTTTTAGTTAAATTTTCTAAAGCTGTACTTTTGTAATATGTTGAAACTACAAAGTTAATTCTTGGAGTAGCAGTATATTCATATTCTCCATCATCTTCTACTATTTCCAATTCTTCTAATTCTTGCTTCATATCCAATAAAAATTCGTCTAAACTTCCCTCTTCCACTCCAGAAAATACTATAACAAACTTAGGTCCCATATATCTAACAAAAATGTATTCTTTAGGCATTTTATCTTTTACAATATTACTTACTTCTGTAATTATTTCATTTCCAACTTTTCTACTAGTAGTATCATTTATTTCTTCTATATTAGCTATTCTAAACATACATACAGCAGAAGTTTCATATTTATCAATAATTTTTTTAGCTTCTCCATATAGATACTCTTCTGAATTTAAACCAGTAAACTTATCAACTCTATTTATTGTTTCTATTGTGCTTTGATATGAAACTGTTTGCAAAATTGATACAATATCATCTTTAACTACTTCAATAACAGTTGCATCTAAATTATCAAAAGCATGCATCTTTCCACTTTCCATTATCCAATATCCAATATATATATTATCTATATATATTGGAAAAAACATTGCAGATTTTGCTCTTCCGAATTCAACTTTTTGATATGGTAATTTCTCATTTTCATTTTCTATTGTAACATATTTAGGGGTGGCAGATGCAACACTATCTTGAAAAATCTCTTCGTTATGAAGATTTTTTAAAACATTATGATGTGTTGAATCAACATTAGTAGCTTTTATTACATATTCAGCACCATCAAAAACAACAATTGTTGAGTATTTTATATCATATGTTTCTATAATTAACTCATTTATTTTTTTTAATTTTTCATCAACAGAATCTTCTTCTCCTGTAATTTTCAAAAATTCTCTAACAATTGAAATATTTTTTTTAACTTTTTTATTTATTTTATCAATTTCTTTTAATTTTTGTCTAGTTCCACAATTAAGGAAAATTAAAGCTACAATCGCAATAATAAGAATTATTATTACTACTGTAAAAATAAAAGTTAAAGTTGTCAAGTTTTTTTCACCCCTTTATTATTAAAATTTCTTTTTCATTTGTTTTAAGGTATCATTCATATTATTAGAAAATTTATTTCTAGTATTGTAGTCTTGAGTTATTGGTTCACTAGAATATGAAGGTTTACTATTTAAAGGATATATCATTTCACCTAAATTTTTTAATTTTGCCATAAAAACTTTAGAATATCCACTTAAAGAAATTTCACAATTTACCATTGCTTCTAAATATTTAGAATACGTATTATCCTCAAAAGGAATACTACAAGCTTGTACCATATCTTTATTAAATAATTCTACCATTACTGACATTCCAGGGTCTTTATAATATGATAGTCCTCCTATTATAATTTTAGGAGTTAAATCCCTTACTTTTATTTCTTTATTAACAACAACTCTAATTTTTTCTGGTTCTAATACATTTTTTACTTGTAAATCCCTTAAAAAAGTAGTTAATGGTTGCATAGTTAAAATATCCATACTTTGTATTAAATACATCTCCTGACATAATGCAAAGAATGATACATCTGTTTCAAAATCACAATCAATTAAAATTAGTGTATGATTTTGAAGTAATGTAGATAGCATTATTTCAGCATTTGTATATTCTTTTTCATCTGTTGGAAGATTTGTATATACAGTTAAATTTTTACTAACTTTTATTCCCTCTGCATAGCCATTCTCCAATTTTTCAAAAGATGAATATGCTATCTCCCTCAAATTTTCATCATTATTTGTATATATGAAATAAGAGTTTCTGTTTTTTGTCATATCTAAAATTGCAGTATTTATACCTATTGAAGAAAACAATTTGGCTAAATTATTAATTAAAAAAGATGTTCCATTTTTTGTTGTACCTATAAAAGTAACAACTTTTTTATCTTTGGTTAGTAATTTATTTAAATTAGACATTGAATAATTTACCTTAGGTTTTATACTTTCAACTTTAGAACTTGTATTTGTATTTTGAGTTTTATTATTTTTATTTTCTTCATTAGTATTTTCAAAAATATCTTCATCAAATTCATCTAAACCAGGTAAAGTACTTGAAGCATCATAAAGTTCATCTTCTTTTTGATTTTCTCCTTCACTTTTAGTTACATCAGGAAAATCAAATAAATCTTCATCTTCTAAATTCTGAATAACTTCTTTTTCAGTTTTATTTTTGTTATCTATAGATAAATTTTCATTTTCAAAATCATCTAATTCATCAATATTAGAAAGCCCATCAATATCATCAAACAAATCTTCTTCTACATTATTATCTATATTCTTAGTAGTTTTCTTAGTATTATCTAATTCATCATTATCTAATTGATCTAAACCTGGAATAGAAGATATATTATCAAATATATCATCTTCTACACTATTTGTAATATAATCTTCATTATCATTACCAAAAATATCATCATCAAATTCAAGATTTTTTTCATCTTCTTTTGGTTGTATATTTTCATTTGATTTTACATCTGCTTTTGATTTTGTTTTTGGCTCTTCTACTACTTCTTCTGAATCTCCAAATATATCATCTTCAAATTCAAATTCATCATCATCTTCTTCCGGTTCTACTTTTGCTGTTGGTTTAACTGTTGTTTTTGCTGTTGCTCTTGGCTCTTCTATTTCTTCTTCTGAATCTCCAAATATATCATCTTCAAATTCAAATTCGTCATCATCCTCTTCTGGTTCTACTTTTGCTGTTGATTTAACTGCTGTTCTTGGCTCTTCTATTTCTTCTTCTGAATCTCCAAATATATCATCTTCAAATTCAAATTCGTCATCATCTTCTTCCGATGCTACTTTTGCTGTTGGTTTTGCTGTTACTCTTGGCTCTTCTATTTCTTCTTCTAAATCTCCAAATATATCATCTTCAAATTCAAATTCGTCATCATCTTCCGGTTCTACTTTTGTTGTTGATTTAACTGTTGGTTTTGCTGTTGCTCTTGGTTCTTCTATTTCTTCTTCTAAATCTCCAAATATATCATCTTCAAATTCAAATTCGTCATCATCATCTTCCGGTTCTACTTTTGTTGTTGGTTTTGCTGTTGGTTTTGCTGTTGGTTTAGCTGTTGCTCTTGGCTCTTCTATTTCTTCTTCCGAATCTTCAAAAAAATCATCTTCAAATTCAAATTCGTCATCATCTTCTTCCGGTTCTACTTTTGTTGTTGATTTAACTGTTGGTTTTGCTGTTGCTCTTGGCTCTTCTATTTCTTCTGAATCTTCAAAAAAATCATCTTCAAATTCAAATTCGTCATCATCCTCTTCTGGTTCTACTTTTGCAGTTGGTTTTGTTGTTGGTTTAGCTGTTACTTTGGATTCTTCTATTTCTTCTGCTTCTAAATCATCTTCATCTTCTAAATCCTCGTCAAAATTAAATGATTCATTATCATTAAAATTTGAATTATTGTTATCATCATAAAGGTCATCAGTATCTCCTAAAATATCTTCGTTAAAATTAAAATCCAAATCTTCATCATCGTCATCTAATGATAAATCAGAAGTATCTTCTGATTTAGTTACATTTTTATAAAAAGGTTTTGATACATTTTCAGTATCTTCTACATCATCAAATATATCATTATCAAATTCTTCTGCTGTATTTTTAACTATATTATCATCTTCATTAAAAATATCATCAGAAAAAATATCATCTTCTTCTTCTACTGTTGTATCAACAGGTTTTGATATATCTTTATTATTTTTTGAAGAAGTTGATTTTTTATCATTAACAACCTTTTTTGGATTTTGAGCTTTTTGATTAATTCTTTCTAATTCATTCTTCTTTTTTAAAGCGTCTAATCTTTCTTTTTCATCAATTGTTCTTCTTTCAATTTTTTCTTGAAGAGAAGTTGGTTTTTTCTGAATTCTAATACTAGTATTTTCATTTTCATTACTTTGTGGTTTTGTCTTTCTAGAAACTGTTTTTTTAACTCCAGATGGAATTACAATTGGCTTTGTTATTTTTTCTTTGATAGAAGTATTCTCTAGCATATTTTCTTTTATTCCTAAAGCTTTTTTATCTTTTTTGGTGTTATTATCTATAACACCTAAACCAAATTCATTTGAAGCTAATTTTTTATATTTTTCAGAAGTTGATGCTAAAACTGATTTTACTTTTGCTGGCAAACAATTTGCTATAATTATCAATTGTTTTTCTGTATATTGTGCAGCAATACTATCAAAACTTTTGGCATATTTTTCAGTAGATTTTCCTAACTTTCTAAAATGATTAATTATAGTTTGTATTTCTACTTCACTAACTTCATTCTCGTTTTCTGCTCTATAATTACTAGATTCACTATCTATTTTATAATAAATCTTAGCTTGTTTTTTTGTTCTAGGATTTTTAATTAATGTACATACTGCATCGTATGTTTTATCTTCTCCAATTAAAGCATTATATACACCTATACTAAATAATTTTGATAATAAATCATCACCTTTATGTCTTCTTTCTGAACAAATAAAAATTATAGCAATTTCTTTACCTCTATTATCATTTGCTTCATCACTTATGTTATCTAATTTCTCAAAAATAAATTTATCTATTGTATCGTAATTGTTATTATTTGCAAATTCCTCCAATTCTTCACTTATTACAATACAATCATAATCTTTGTTATTTTGTAATTCCTTTACAATCGCATTAAAGTAATAAACATTCTTATATGTTAGAATTTCTTTATATTTATCACGATACTTTCCAATAATATAATTAGAAAGTTCATCTTTTCCCACTGCAAATAAAACCTTCATTTGTTTATCCCCTCCATCCGCATTACAACAATCGTAAATATAAGTGGCAATACTTGACATATTAATAAAATAGTAACAAAGGAAACTATAAGATAAAATCCTCTATCTCTAATATCTATTCTTCTTATTCCTGTAACATACTGCTTTATAACTCCCCATGCAATTCCTAAAAAGCAAAATGGTATACTAAAAATTCTTACAGTGTTTAACACATATGCTACTATTCCGTAAGGAGTAGATCCGTATTTTTCTATGTAATTTTCTAGTTTACTTTTTGTGCTTTCCTTCATTTCTAATAATTCTGTAGTAGCATCTTCATCAACTACATTGTCATTTGCAGCAAAACAAATAGAATAAAAAGAAAGAAGTGTTATCAAAATAAAAAATATTGCAAATATTTTTTTTATTTTATTTTTCATTTTTTTCTCCTTCCTTTATAAAATCTTATATATCTATTCATTTGTTGTATGTCTTATTATATTTATACATATATTATATAATACAATATATGAAAAAAAATATCAATAAAAAATGGTAAATTAATGTAATAAAATTCATTATTATTCTATAGAATTATATAAGTTTTCCATCCATTTATATACACAATTTGCCCAATTCTTATCTGTTGCATAATGTTGATTTACTGATTGTATTGTTTTACCAGAATAATATCTACCAGAAGCAACACTACCATCTGGTAAAATAGTTCCTGATGGGCTTAAATAATTTTTTATCAAAACTCTAGCAACTAAATCAATACCTTCACCATAAGAATTAAAACTTGATGCACTATTATATGGATCACTATCATACGCACAAAATCCAAATAAATTATCTTTATTTTTTGCTATAGTAGAAGTTCCCCATGCACTTTCATGAACAGCTATAGAAGCCAGAAATACACCATTTATATTATATTGTTCTTCTGCATAATAAAAGTATTTAGCATTATTTTTGAATATATCATTTTTATCATTAGGATTATTTTCAAAAATTTGCTCAAATTGTTCTAAAGATAAATCACTTTGAACACTAACATCCATATCAAAACTTAATCTATCTAATAATTCATCTTTTGTATATACTTTATTTGTATCTTGAGCTATACTATAATCTTTGTTAGAATCAAATTTTGAAACACCATCTTTTATTATATAACCTGTTAAATTATCAGTTTTTATCAAATAACAATTATCATATATATTTAAAACTTCAACTTGAGTATTATACGATAAATCCGCTATTGTATCTGATTCTAAATTTTCGTTTTGCTTTAATTTTAAATTATTTGCACAAACCAAAACTTTATCGCCTTCTTTTATTTCAGTATTAATATAACCTTCTCCAGTTCCTATTTCTATTATTTTTTCTACACTATTTTTTATTATATTATTAGACACTAATTCTTCTGATAATAATTCATCATTTTCATAACTCTGTTTTAAAATTACAGATTGTTTTCCTATTTCACCTAATTGAACTACTCTATAGCAACCATTTGGCATATTTTTATTTTCTTTATATAAAGTTTTATATTCTAAATCTGTATCTTCAACAATTATTTTTTCAGATTTTTTTACTTTAGTATTTTCACTTATTACATTTTTTAAATTTATTGGATTTAAATTTTTATAATAAATATTCTGTTTTTTTTGATCAGAAACAGAATAATAAGCATTAACATTTACTACAAAAGCATAAATTAAAAAGAAAAAAAGTAAAATTATTGAAATTATTAAAAATATTTTGCTATTTTGCTTCATCACAATCCTCCAAAAAAATTTTATTATTAATACTTTTTTTTGTCAATTGAATATTTTTGAAAAAAATTCTATTGAAGAAAATATAATTTTGAAGTATATTTAATATAATAATTTTTTTAGGAGAAGGTTGAAAAATAATATAGGAAAAAGTCCATCAAAAATAAGCGTAGATACAATATGTAAACGCTTGTTTGATACAATGTTGAGTTAAAAAACACCAAACAATTTTAATAAATAATTTGTGCCTTCCACGGACGTAGCGCTAGCGAAGGCAAGGAAGGAATGAGATTATTTATGAAAAATAAAATATTAAATATTGTTTTAATAATAATAACTGGTTTTATATTATATACACTTTTTTTCTCAAATACAGTTACAAAATCACAAAATAAAAATCAAGAAAATTCTGAATGTCCATTTAAAATAGAAAAAGAAATATTTTATTCAGGAATATCACCAAAAAGCACATCTTTTTATGATAGTAATAATTGGAATTTATCGATTTCTCAATATACTGATATTGCAATTTATATTAAATCAATATCACAAGAATTAAATGATGAAAATACAATAAATTCTCTATATATTGATAATATTAAGTATGATAAAAAACCAAATATAGGATATCCTTCACTTTATTATCAAAATCCTTTAAAATTTGCAACAGATACAATATACACTGAATATAAAATAGATAATCACTTATATTACAATATATTAAACTTCAATAATGAAGAAAACTATAATTATTATTCTTCTCCTAACTTCTTTACAGATTGCTCTATACCTATAACAATAAAATATTTAAATTCTGATATTTTAAAAAATTATAAAATATCTAATACAGAACCATTAATATTTAATGGACAAATTCTAAAAAATTCAAATTTAAACCTTAATGATTTAAATACGAAATTTTCATTTTGTATAAATATTGTTTCAAATTCTAATAAATTATATAAATTTAATATAAAAATTGATATTCCTCTTTCTTATTCTAACTATAATTTATTTGATAAAGATATATATTTAGAAAAAAAATAAAAGAAGAAAACAAAATTATTTCTGTTTTCCTCTTTTTATTTTTCTTATTTTATTAAGCAAATTCATCCACCAATTATTTTTCATAATTTCCAAATTTTCATCATCTTGAATCTCTTCAATTGGCTCTTCTACCAATTCTTTCTTTTGAATAGATTTTAAGTTTTCTAGAAAAACCTTTCTATCATCATCTAAACACCAAAATTTTAAATTAAATATTGTTAATATCTCTAAAGTTAAATATTTTAACTCTAAATTATTAAAATCATTTTCATAATTTAAATAATAGTTAACATCTTTAAATTTTTCAAAAAAATCTATATATTTGTAATCAATTTTATTATATAATTCTACTTCTATATTTTTTAATATAGAAATAATTTCTGAAAAAGCCTTCCTAGTTTCAATATCAATTTCGTAAACATGTGAATTTTTTTCTATTTTTATATTTTCTCCATCTTTTTTTATTAAAGAAGTTTGATTTGATAAAATCATTGGCACACTTACATATTTATTAAAATCTTCAATTGCCTCTTCTTTCACATTTTTAATTTTATTTATAATTTGTATATATTGTATCATAATTTCT
Organism: uncultured Clostridia bacterium; assembly: GCA_947630235.1. Classification (GTDB taxonomy): domain Bacteria; phylum Bacillota; class Clostridia; order TANB77; family CAG-508; genus Scatovivens. The sequence goes on along the minus strand of CANRGN010000003.1, from coordinate 33,197 downwards.
CCTAATTAAAATTAAATAAAAGTGTAATAAGTTACTACACTTTTAATATACTCAATATGATTATATTTAAATTCTTAGATAATTTCAATACTATTTATTAACTATTTTAAAACAAATTGAGAAATTTTATTATTTGAATCGTAATAACTTTTATACATTAGTAGATTTATTTATTAAAAATTTTTTATAATATAAAATAAAAAAATTATTTTTTAGATAAAAAAAGAACTAGCGTTCTAGTTCTTTTCTATATTATAATTATTTTTTATTAACTAAATCTTTTAAAGCTTTTCCAGCTTTGAATACTGGAGCTTTTGAAGCTGGTATTATTAATTCTTCTTTTGTTTGTGGATTTCTACCTTTTCTAGCTGCTCTAGTTTTTACTTCATAAGAACCAAATCCAACTAATTGTACTTTATCTCCTTTTTGAAGAGCTTCTGTTACTACTGAAACAAAAGCATTTAGTGATTCTTCAGCACTTTTTTTTGTTTCTCCTGTTTTTGCAGCCATTGCTGCGATTAATTCAGCTTTGTTCATTTCTTAATACCTCCTAATTGTTTTCATACGTGCAAAATTTATCTACACAATATTTTTATTCGTCAAACTATAGAAAAATCCCTCTTTTTTTATATTTTTTAATAAAAAAATTACATTTAATTTTTATTTTTTATTAAAATACCAAAATTTTTACAAATGCACAAAATTTGCAAAAAAAACATAAAAATACCAATAAAAGCTGATACTATAAAACTTATTTTTCTTTTAACTCCTAAAAATATAAATATTTTGTTAAAACTTACCATAAAAAATATCATTATTATTCCTGCTAATAATATCATTAAAATATATCTTTTAAATTTAAACTTTATATTTTTTCTTACTTCTTTATACAATATTATAAACATTAAAATATTTGATATTATTGTGCTAATAATTATTCCATTTTCATAAAAATAATCACCTAAAACAAATATCAAATTAAATATAACTTTAGAAATAGTTCCAAAAAAAGATGCCAAGACAGGAACTTTATTTTTTTGAAAGCCCTGCAATATTCCTGTAAAAGTTTGATTAAGAACAGAAAAAACTATAGAAAAAGAAGCCAATTTTAATAAATTTTTACCATCTTGTGCATTACTAAATAACAAATAAAAAATTTCATCTGCAAAAAAATATAATCCTAAAGTAGATGCAATACCTATAATTAAACTCATAAATATAGAACTTTCTGCAAAACTTTTTATTAAGTTATAATTATTTCTTTTTCTAGCTTCTGAAATATTTGGTATTAATGCTGTTGAAAATGTTATATTAAAAGATAAAGGAAACAAAATTAAAACATCAATTTTCGAAGCAATAATTCCATATATTTTTTTGGCACTATCTTTTCCTATTTTATTTCCCAAAAGATTCATTACACAAAAAGAATCTATATTTCTATTTATTCCTACTAACATAGCTCCTAGAGAAATGGGTATTGAAAATTTTAATAAACTTTTTATTATAGTTTTATATCTTATATTCTCTTTATTAAAATTTTTAGAATATATATTAGTTTTTCTCTTTTCTATAAAACACAATATAAAACTAAGCATTATAGATGTAGCAACTCCTAAAGTTGCTCCTAAACTTAAAACTTCTGGATTATTAGTTTTTTTTGAAAGAATTTCAACTAAAGAAATAGTAAAAATAGTTTTAAATAATTGTTCTATAAATTGTATTTTGGCAGTTATCTTCATTTGCTTTATACCATTAAAAAAGCCAATATATATACTTTCTAAAGTAGTAAATATGATTATTGGTGATAATAATTTTAAATTATATGAAACAGAATTTATTCCTATAAATTTATTTGCAATAAAATCTGAAAAAACATATAAACTTACACTACTAATACATGCAACCAAAACATAAATATATATTGATGATTTAAATATTTTATTCAAAGTACTATAATTATCGCTTTTTGCTATCATATTTGAAACTGCATTTGGTACCCCTATAGAAGAAAAAGTAAGCATAAAAGCAAAAATCTGATATGCACTAAGATAAATTGCATTTCCTTCATCTCCAAATTTCGGTTTATTTATTAAATATAAACTATATAGTAAACCTAAAATTTTTATTAAGCCTTGTGAAACAAATAAATATCCTATACTTTTAGAAAAATTTTCTTTTTTATATGTATTCAATTCAATGCCTTTCTTTTAAAAATTCTTTTTTACAATATATGTTTCGTATTTTTTATGTATTACTATAAAGATAAAAATTGTTACTATTATATAATAAAAAAATTTACAAATTACCATGTTTTTCCTTAAAAGTATTGATTTTTTTGCAATTTTATAAGATAATAGAAGTGTATGAAATTATATAGAAAGTGGTGAAAATTTTGGAACATATAGATAAATTTTTAAAAATGTTAAAAACAGATCGCAATACATTTGTAACTTACGTATTAACCTTAATATCCTTTTATCTTTGCATAGATAGAATTGTTGAAGTTATATTTATAGCAGCAACTGGAATGTATGTTGATTTGTGGGGTCCCATAAAATATACACTTGCAATTTTTTGTGTAACATTCGCTTATCACTTCTCTAGTTCTTCAAAATTTGTTACTGAAGATAGAAAAAAGTTATCATTTTTATATGTTCATATGATTGGTTTATATATTATAGGAACCTCCATGGTAATTCAATGGGTTAACGCTTTATTATGGTCTGCATTTTTCTTAGTTCCAAATTACTCTTATATTATATCTAATTTTAGAGAATTAATAAGACCTGCATTTTCAGCAATAGCTTGGTATTTACCTTTAACAACTTTTTATAGATTATTCTTACATATATATACTGAATTAAACGATACCAAAGACATACGTGATTCAATATTTGATTATGCTGGAATTAACTTATCTGATAAAAATAAAGGATGGGGTCCATATACATGTGAACTTTTTATCTGTAAAGATGCTGAAACTGGTAAAGGGATAAAAATTCCAGAAGCTAGAAGATTTGAATCTACCCTTGTTGTTGGTGTTTCAGGTTCAGGAAAAACTAGTATGATTTTTGAACCATTTATGGCTAGAGATTTAGAAAAGAAATACTTTTTTAAAGAAGCTAGTAAAGAAATGGGATATACCGCTTTACGTACTGGAATTGCAAGCTTAAATTGCCCATATTCAAATGAATTTATAAATGAAAATTTCAATTTAAATATGCTCGTTCCTGTTGAATCAAAAGAAAAATTATATAAAGCATATATGTCAAAATTGATTCTACATAGCAAAGATAATAAATACGTATATAAAAATCTTGGATTAACATATGTTGCTCCAGATATAGAAACTATAGAAAATATAAAAGACGTCGCAAAAGCATTTGGAATAAAATATCACATTATAGATCCTACAGATCCAAATTCTGAAGGAATAAATCCGTTTGCTTTAAAAGATTCTATAAAAATATCAATTGCAATATCTTCTGTTATGAAAGTAATGTTCCAAGAAGATACAGAAAATAATTCTAATAAATTTACAGATACATTCCTTCAAAATTTAGCAGCTCAAGCTATAGAAAATTTAACATTATTACTATGTGAAATGTATCCTGAAGAACATAATGGAGAAATGCCAACTTTAGAAGATTTATTAAAATTATTATATGACTTTTCAAAAATAGAAGAATTATCTGAAAAAATGAGTTCAAATCCTGAACTTGCAGAAAAATATGCTATACAAATTCAATATTATAAAGCTAATTTCTATAAAGATTCACCAAATAAAGACGAAACTCAAAAACAAATTCAAACAATAAGTGCTCAACTTGCTAATTTAATAAGATATCCAGGAATTAAAAATGTTATATGTAATAGATATAATAATATAAATTATGATGATGCACTTAAAAATGGAGAAGTAATTTTAGTATGCACAAGACGTGGAGACTTAGGTCCAAGCGTACATAGAGCATTTGGAATATTCTTCCTTCTTACTATGCAACATTCTGTTTTATCTAGACCAGGAACTGAAAAAAATAGAATACCACACTTTTTATATATTGATGAATTTACTCCATTTTTATCTAGAAGCGTATCTTCTATATTTACTTTATATAGAAAATATCGTGTGGGAACTATTATATCAGCTCAAAACTTATCACAATTTGGAACTCCAAATGGGCATAATTATAGGCAAACAATTATGGCAAATTGTACTACAAAAATAGTTTTTGGTAATAACACTCCCGAAGATAATGAGTGGTGGGAACAAGAACTTGGAGAAAAAAGAGAATGGAAAGCAACTAGAGATTACGAACCTTTAGAACCTCTAGCTGATCCTCCAAAACCTGGAGAAAAAGAAAAAACAGGTGGTCAAACAGGACCTTCATATACAAATACTTTAAAATCTATTTCTTATTCTTGGGTAAAAAATTACAAAGCAGGAAAAGTTCAATCATTAAAATTTAAGCAAATTCTTTTTAAAACAAAAGATACTGGTGGAAAAAATATTGTTGGTAAAGCCAAAATTGATTTTCTTGATGAAAGTTATAAAGATAGTAAAAAAGCAAAAATATATGATTTTACAAAATTCTCTAGTGGCATTACAGACAACAGTAATGATGATAGCAAAAATGAAAAGCCAAAATTTAATTTGAAAAACATAAATTTTACTGGCACTCCTAATAATCCAAATGATACAGATCCAATTCAATACAATAATAATATTTCTAACTCAAATCCTGATGATGAAGATCCAATTCAAAATTTTAAAAGAAATAATAATGATGAATAAAAAAGAATAGGTAAATAATTTAAATTATTTACCTATTCCCTTTTTTTATCCTAATAATTTTATCTCTATATTTTTTGCCTTATATTTTCCATTTTCATCTTGTATAAATTCTAATAATGATTTTTCAAGTGATGTAGAATTTTGTTTTAAATCAGTAGTAAAATAAAATTTAATTTTATCTATAACTAATTTATTCTTTACTAGCTCCTTAAATACCTCTACTGTATGTTTATCATCTTCACATACAAAAATTAATTGAGGCGGTATTTGAAATCCAGAATCATATTGTACAAAATTATCATAAAAATCTTTATATAATCTTATTCTATCAATAAATTTTGTTTCCCAATTTAAATCTCTTCTTACACATTCAAAAATCAAGCTAATTCCTTTTCCATTTTTTGCAAGTTTAACTTCACCATTTGCTTTTATTATTTTTCCTGACATTTTAGCTTTTATTTGAGGTTTTACTGTATATCCAACAAAATTTGCTGATTTTCTCATATATGCAAGTATAACTTGATTTCCTGCTAATCTCTTTTTTATCATTTCTACTGGCTTAATATTATCTGTGGGTTGCCATTTACACTCTATTTCTTTAGAATTCAATAAATATTTTCCCATTTTTTCTAAACAATAAACTCTATAAATTCCTTTTCCCTCTTCTGATGTAAAATAATATCTAGTTAAAATCTTTGTTTTTACCAATTGTTCTAATTTATTATTAAGTTTATCTTGTGATTTTATATCAACATTTTTGTATACTAATATTTGATATATTTGCCTTGATGTCATAAATTCAAATTCATTTACCAATTCTAAAATCTGAAAATGAATTTCAGAAATATGTCCTAAATTAATTTTATGGATTATTTGATTTATAGATACATAACCATCTTTTCCATCAAAAGTTTTTATTTCTCCCTCTCTAATTGCAAATGGAGAAACGGTAGTTTTAATTTTTTCATCTTCTACCATTACAAAACAGCTCCTTTCAAACTATCAATAATTTAATTTTCTTTTTATCTTTTATTATTTTTTTGATAAAAACATTAACTACTTGACCATATTCGTAACCAGCTTTATACTCTGCTAACCCAACTAAATTAGGTTTTAGTTCAATAAAAATTCCGTTATTGTACTTATCATATTCTTTTACTATACCTTTTACAATTGTTTTTTCCTCGAAAAACTTTATATTATCTTCCCAATTTCCTAATAATTCTTTATATGATAATATTATTCTAGAATTCTCTTTATCTATTGATTTTACCACAGTTTTTATTTTTTGTCCAATAAAAAAACGTTCTTTTGGATTTTTTATTCTTGATATCGAAATATCTTGAATATGAATAAGACCTACAACCCCTCCTCCTATTTCAACAAAAACACCATAAGGTCTTATATTTTTAACAATTCCATCCAAAATAGTTCCTGGCTCTAATTCTCTACTCACCCAATTCAATGCATCTAAACAAACTTCTTTTCTTGATAATATTACTGTAGAATCTTTATTAATATTCTTAGGTTTGAATTGAATATAATTATTTATTTTATTTTTACAAATACTAGTTTTTATATTTCCATCTTCGTCAATGCCTAAATAATCTATTTCATTTCTTGGTATAATTCCATCTATATTATCATTTAATTTAACATGAACATTGTAATTTTCATCACATTTATATGCTTTTCCTTCTAAAACATTTCCATTTATTATTGCCTCTTTTATTTCACTTAAAGAAATTTCTTCATATATATTTTTCCATCCTTCTGGAATAAACTTTTGATATTCCATATCAATCTCCTCTTTTGTATTAAAAATATTTAATTATAATAAATTTTATAAATCTTTAATTATAGAACTTACTTCTTTTAAAGATAAATACCTCCATTCACCTATCTTTAAATCTTTTACTCCTATATTTCCTATTTTACTTCTATGTAATGCTATAACCTTTTTATTTATAGCTTCACACATTTTTCTAACTTGTCTGTTTTTTCCTTCATGTATCCTTATTTCTAATCTAGATATATTTTTTACTTCATCAATTTTTAAAATTTTAACATCTGCTGGTTTTGTTTTATAATTATCAATAATTACTCCATCTCTTAATTTTTGAACATCTTCATTATTCACCTTCCCAATCAAAGTAACAGTATAGGTTTTTGTTATTTCATGTTTTGGATGAGTAACCTTATACACAAAATCTCCATCATCTGTTAATATTATAGCACCTGACGTATACATATCTAATCTTCCAACAGGAACAATTCTTCTATCTATTTTTACCAAATCAAGAATCGCTTGTCTGTTAAATTGATCTTTTACAGTAGTAACATATCCGAATAGGTTTATTTAATAATATATAAACAAAATCTTTATTTCTTTTATTTACAATTTTTCCATTATATTTTATTTCATCTTTACCAACAACTATTTTTTGACCAATTACAGCAATTTCATTATTTACTAATATTTTTCCACAATTTATTAACTCTTCTGCTTTTCTTCTAGAAGCAATTCCAGCATCTGCTAAAAACTTTTGCAATCTTACCTCTTCCATTTATTCTACTTCCTTATCTAAAACATTTAAAACATCTTGAAAATATTTTGGAATTGGAGCTTCTAAACTCATTTCTTTTCCTGTTGCAGGATGCTTAAATTCCAATTTCATGCTATGTAGCATTTGACCTTTTACATTAAAAGGATTTTTTCCATTAGAATAAATATAATCTCCTACAATTGGATATCCTATTTCGGCCATATGAACTCTTATTTGATGAGTTCTTCCTGTTTCAATATTAACTTCAATAAAAGTAAAATTATTATATTTTTTTAAAACTTTTATATGAGTAATTGCTTCTTTTCCATCTTTTCTAACTGCCATTTTTGTTCTATCTGTTTTACTTCTAGCTATTGGCATATTTATAGTTGCTTCATTTTCTTTTATTCTTCCACGAACTAATGCTACATAAGTTTTTTTAACTTCATGATTCTTTATCTGCTCACTTACATTTAAATGAGCTTTATCATTTTTTGCAATTATTAGCAAGCCAGAAGTATCTTTATCTATACGATGAACAATTCCTGGACGATATTGCCCTCCTATTCCAGATAAGCTTTCTTTACATCTTGATAAAACTGCATTTACCAAAGTACCATTTGGATTCCCATTTCCTGGATGAACTACCATTCCTTTTTCTTTGTTTACAACTAAAATATCATTATCTTCATAAATTACATCTAATGGTATATTTTCAGGAATTAAATCTGTATCTTTTATTTCTTCTTCTTCTATCTTTATGAAATCATTTTCTTGCACTTTATAAGAAACTTTTATTTCTTTTTCATTTACTTTTATTTTACCATTTTCTATTAACCTTTGAATAGTTACTCTTGAAAAATCATCAAATTTTATAGAAATAAGTTTATCTAATCTTATTCCAATATCATCTTGTTGCACTTTATATGTATACTCAGCCAAATTAACACCTCTTATTTATCAAAATTTCCTTTACTTTTATCTTTTTTTATTACTATCTTAATTAAATAAATTGGTAATACCATCATTCTTTTTATTCTAGATGGTTGCAGAAAAAGCCTCCATAACCATTCTATACCTAATTTTTGAATTATTTTTGGAGCCCTTTTTATTTTTCCAGCTTCATAATCAAAAGTTCCACCTTGCCCAGTAGCAATATCAACTTTTAATTTTTCTTTATTTCTGTATATCCATTTTTCTTGTCTTGGAGCTCCCATAGCTACAAATAAAATATTAGGTTTTAATTCATTTATTTGCTTAATTACATCTTCTTCAGAATCTTCTTCAAAAAAACCTTCATGTACACCTACTATTTTTGCTTTTGGAAAATCTTTTTCTAATTTTTCTTTTGCTTTATATGGTACATCTCCTTTACCACCTAGTAAATAAATTGTCCACCCTTCAATCTCAGCACACTTAAATACTTCTCTAAAATAAGCTTGTCCTGGAATTCGTTCCTTAAAATACTTTTTTTGTAATTTTCCACCTAAAATAACCCCTACACTATCTGGTGTAGCAAAATCAGCTTGTTTTAATATATCGTAAAATTCTTTATCTTTTTGGGCTTGCATAATAAACTCTGTATTAGGAGCAACTACTATTTTACAGGATTTATTACTTGAACTGATTAATTCTTTAGTTTTCTGACCACATTCTTCTAAAGATACATTATCTATTGGTACACCTAAAATTGTAATTTTTTCTTGCAAAATATTTCCTCCTAAACACTTTTTATTTCAAATTTTATTATATAAACTGCAAATACTACAATACCTACTATAATCATTACATCAGCTATATTAAAAACCGGAAAATCAAATACTTTAATAAAATCTACTACTCCGCCTCGAAATATTCTATCTATTAAATTACTTATACCGCCTCCGATAACTAAATCTAAACTAGTTAATGTTATTATGTTTAAAAATTTTTTCTGAGCAAATAAATATCTTATAATAAATAATAATACAAAACTTGTAATAATAATATTCTTTAAATTTCCTTTATTTATACCAAAAGCCATTCCTACATTCTTTAATTTATCTATATACAATACATTTTTTATTATTTCTATATTAGAATTTGAACAAAGTTTAATTGCAATAATTTTAAGAATTTGATCTATAATAATTATGATTAATGAAATTATTACAGTTCTTTTTAAAATTTCTTTACTCTTCATTATTTGCATTTAACCTTTCATATATTTTAAAATCATCATCATTATATATTAAATTATAATTACTATCTTCATTTAATAATAAAGCTAATTTTGCATTATCATATAACATAACATGATTTACTCCATATTTTTCAAAAATTTCTTCATATCCAATTGATAATGAAGGAACATCTAAAGCTTCATCAAAAATATTGTCTCCTGCATTTTTATATCCTTTAACATTATTAAATTCTGGAGAATATAAATCAGCTCTTGAATCTATAAATACTGGTATACCTCTAAAAATTAAATAACTTCCATAATTATATTCATTATATAATTTTAAATTAGATAAATCTAGATTATCTAATATCCAATCACAAGCCTTAACTGGATAGTCAGAATTATAAATATATTGGTCATCTTCAATCTTTTTATATGATTCATATCCACAATAAGAAAATAAACCTAAAATTATAATAAATCCAATAGTAGAAGTAGCTTTTATTAAAAGCTTCTCACAAGTTTGTTTATCATATTTTTCAAAGAAATCTGCAATTAACCTTGCTAGTATTGGACAACATGCTATAGAAAAAATAGCAATCTGTCGCCTAGAAAAAAATGCCATAATAGTAACTCCAACTAGCATAAATAAATCTGAAAGTTCTATTTTTAAATCCATAAAAGTTAATATTAGCAAAAATATAATTAATGCTATAGAAAATTCTTCTGATTCTACTAAAACAATAGGTTGATGCTCGTTTATAGATTGGGTTGTATTTCCATTATATGTTTTTATTAAATACGTGTATGCAGTATCTCCAGTTGGATTTAAAAAACCTGAAAATCCTGCAATAACAACAACAATTGATAAAATAATTATGTTTTTATTTTTTTGAACTTTTACCTTATATGGGTTTTCTTGCAATTTTTTATATTTTAATGATTTAATTTTTTTATTTTGATTTATTTTTGTAATTTTTTCTGAATATTTTTTCTTTTTAGATTCATTTTTTGTAATAACTGAAAGAAATGTATAAAGTAATTCTTGTATATTATTAGTAAAATTTTGAAATATATGTTCAAAAAAATAAGCAATTACAAATTCACCGAAATATGGTAATGTAAATATAAAAAACATTGGAAATACTGCAACATGAAGCTGAGCTATTAATATAGCAATAATAATCAATCCTATTCCATATCTATATTTTTTTGTAGCTAATAACTTTTCAATAAATAATATCTCTAAAGCAAATAAAACAAAAGTTACAAGTTGAGCTCTTGCCGTAATATAAGATTTTAATAAATATATAGCTAAAAAAACTATAACTGATGATACTACTCTATTTTTTGATTTATACAAAGTAGTATTATATAATACTATTCCTAAAAGAAAAGTAAAAACTATTGTTGATATATATATTCCATCAAATCCTGCTTTTAAATATATAATATATATCATTAAATCATATAACCAATGAGGAAAACAATAGGGTAAATCTAACCACGAAAATGGATCTGAATTTAAATTAAAAATTCCATTATTAAAAATATATTCTCCACATTTTATTGTATAAAAAGTATCGTTTTGAAAATCTTTTGGACAAATTGCTATAGAAAAGATTACTAAGCAAATTACAACAATAAAATCAAAACACTTATTTCTTATTGATATATTAACTATTTTTTTATTCTTTTCGTTCTTTTTTATTATCTCGCCACTCATTAAAAAGCTCCTATTCTTATTTTTATTTATATGCCATATTATATCATAATTTTCAAAAAAGTATATATGTTTTTAAAAAAAAGCTATATGTAAAGCGTGCATTTTAAATTTATTTCAAATACTACTTGCAATGCTTTATTCAGCCTATCTACTTAAGAACTTTCCTACTGAATAAAAAAATAAATGTAAACATTTTTTTGTCTACATTTATTTTATAGTTTCAATTTAGTATATATTTTATTTTTTATCAGTTGAACCAAATCCACCTAATCTTTCTCCTGATGCATTATCATCATCAGTTATTAAAAATTTTGTAAATACAACTTGACCTATAATATCACCTTTTTTTACTTGTATATCATGATCACTACAATTAAAATAAGCAAAATAAAAATGTCCATCATTATCAGGATTTCCATAATAATCTGCATCAATTAAACCCACTGAATTTGCCATTAAAAAACCTTTTTTTGGTCCACTACTTCTGTTTAATAACAAATAACATTCATCACTTGCACAATATGCCTTTAATCCTGTTGGTATAAGTGTTGGTTTTATTCCTGGTTTATACATTGGAATAACAATATCTTCTGCTGCTTCTATGTCATATCCTGCTGAACATTTTGTTTTTCTAACTGGTATATGAATATTTTTATCCTCATATCCTTTTGCTACTTCAAATCCTCTTAATTTTTGTTTCATTTTTCTACAACCTTTCTTATTACTTAATCTAAATCATCAATTTTATTTAATAAATTAATTTCTTCCTTTGAAAATTTTTCTACTTTTTTTCTATTTGTTTCCTGGATGTTTGGCTCAGGCAATGCTGTTTCTACTTTTTTATTAAAAAGAAAAATTTGCTTTATTCTTCTTAATAAATTTGATAACCAATAAAAATTATTTTTATCTTGCTTAAAATATTCATTAACTAATTTACTATCTATATTAAAAACACAATGCTCATAATTTGTAGATGTTAATTTATGATCTTTATAAAATTCTTTATCATTTAATAAAAAATATTTTGGCTTTTTATCAGTAAATTTTTTTGAATTATAATTTTTAGCATCTAAATATAAATCAATATTATACCAATAATCATATATTTTTACTTGATTCCAAAATCTTGTTTTTCCAGATAAATCTTGACCCTTTATTGTTTTTACTTCCATATTTATACAAGATAAACAATTAGCCAATAATTCTGCATAACTAAAATCTGTATATATATTATTAATAATATTATTTAATCTATTTTGACTATTACATCCTACTTCTACTACTTCTTTTTTTTCAGAAATAAGAATAGCTTTATAAACTTTTATTATTTTTTCTAATTCATTATCTTTATTATCTAAAACAGCTTTTGTAAAATTATCTATTCTTTTTCTAATTTCAATATAATCATCTATATCATATAAATCATTTATATCTACTGTATAATCGTTTTCTAAATTAACCAACTTTATCTTTTTTACATTTAGCTGTTCTTTTAATAAATTAGCATCTTGAACACTTAAATAAGATAAATCCTTTACACTAATTATGATGTCATTTTTCACTCTTTTTAATAATTTCATATATCTACTTAAATCAGCATTTTTATTAACATTTAAAACCATCCTAGTTATTCTATTAAAATTTAAATTTTCGGATAATTCTTTTAATTTTGCAGAATTAATTAGTATCTTTATTCCTTCTTCATCCATTAAAAATCTATTAACTAATGATTTTTTTGTTGTTTTTCCTAATTGTGCATTTATATTTTTAATTGATTTTCCCTTTATAAAATTAGGCAATTGATCAAAATTCACACTAGCTTGATCTATAATAACTTTATCTAAATATCTATTTTTAGCCAAAAAATCAAAATTATCAAATTTACAATTTTCACAACTTACTATTTCTAAATATTTTAAATTTTTAAAGTTCATTATTAGTGATATTGGAGCTCTACAAAAATCTGAATTTTGTATTATTAATGTTTCTATATTAGTTTTTTCAATAGCGTTTAGAAAACCCTTTATACTACTAAATTTTATATTTCTAAGTACAACAGATTTTAAATTATCAAATTTATTTATAGACTTTATAGTAGGCAATCTTACACCATCAAAAACAATATTTTCTATCAAGCTTGGATTAAAAACATTTGAAATAACATTATTAGTATTTATCTTTAAATCACCAATAAGTTTTAAAGAATTTAAATTTATGCATAAACCAATTATATTATAAAATTTAGAGTTATTAGAAATACTAGTTATTTTTAATTCTTCAATTTTATCTAAATGTAAGCTCATTATAGAATCAAAATCGTTTAAAACTTGATTATTTAATTCTAATTGTTTTATATCTTCTTCCACAAAAAAAACCTCTTCTTTAAAAAGTATATTTTGTTCTAAATGCTTTTGTATCAAATTCTACATAAACATTTAAAATTGTATGACCATTTTTCAATATTTTGCTAACCATGAATTTATTTACATTTTTACATATAACATTCTGATTTAAATAAACCACTTTTTCTTTTTTACGCCACCCAATAAAATTTTCATCAAAAAAAAGTATATATGTATCAAAATAATTTTTACATTTACTATTTACACCATCTAATAACTCTATTTTAGAATTATATACTACATTAGAATTTGAGAAAGTATTACTAGTAGGTGTGCTTTCACTTAACAAATCATAAACATAATTATCATTTTCTTTACTTTCTTGTGCTAATACTAAATTTAATTTATCATATTCTGCTGCTTCTGCAGATTTATCATCTAAATAAGAATAATTACTATAAAAAAATGTGGTAACAGCACCTATAATTCCTGCTACTATTAAAAAAGCAACAACATATATTAACAAACTCATAAGAGTTATTCCTTTTTGAGAACCCATTTTTCACCTCAATACTCTTTTGTATTTTTATATTAATAATATAACCTAAATTTTGTTTATTATCAATATCAAATTTTAGTTTATATAAAAAATATTATATAATTTGATAAAAAAATCCCCCTACTCCAGGGGGAATTTTTATTTTCTTATTTCAGCACCTAATTTATTTTCTACAGCTTTAATTATATTTTCCATTTCCTTATTTATCTCATCATCAGTAAGAGTTCTATTTTGAGCTTCAAAATATAGATTAAATGCTATACTCTTTTTGTTTAATCCTAAATTTATTCCTTCATAAACATCAAAAACTTTTATTTCAGAAAGTAAATTGCTTGATGCTTTATTTATAACAGTTTCAATATCTTTCGCTATAACATTTTTATCAACTACAACAGCTAAATCTTTAGATACTCCTGGAAACTTTGATATTTCTTTATACTTCATTTTTCCTACTCGTTTTTCTAATAATTTATCTAAATTTATTTCAAATACATACACATCTTTGCAAAGCTCTGGATGCAATTTTCCAATTATACCAACTATATCATTATTTACAGATATATATGCTGTTTGGCCTGGATGAAATTCTTCTGGTATTGTATCTTTTTTTACAAAACTATATCTATTTCCATAACCTAAATAATCTAAAATTTCCTCAACAATTCCTTTTATTACATAGAAATCTACTTTTCTAGTATTATCAACACCTAAAAAATAATCTCCTGTCATTAAAGCACATAATTTATTATTTTCTCCATATTCTCCATTCTTTTTGAAAAAGCCTTTTCCAATTTCGAAAATAGATATATCTTTCAAATTATGAGATTTATTGTATTCATAAATTTTTAACAAAGATGGTATCATCATATATCTTAAAGTATTTCTATCTTCTGTTAATGCATCTAGTAATTTTACTTCTTCAAAATCATCTAAAGTAAACTTATGAACCTCTTTATCATTTATTAAAATATAAGATAATACTTCATTTAATCCTAAAGATATCATTTTATTTCTTATTTCTCTAGTGGTTTTATCATAACTTCCTTTTTTCATAGCTGACATAGGAAGTTTTCCCTTTATATTATTCACACCATAAATTCTACCTACTTCTTCTACTAAATCTTCCTTAATAGAAATATCTATTCTTCTAGTAGGAACAATAACAATTGCATTTTCACCTTTTTGATTAACCTTAAATCCTAATCTCTCAAATATAGAATTAATTTCTTCATTAGATATTTCAGAACCTAAAACATCATTTATAAATTTATATTCTATTTCAATTTGTTTATCATCTTTTTTTATATCATCATACACTACTGTACCTGTTTGAATTTTAGCATCTGCATATTTTTCAAGTAAATAACAAGCTCTTTCAATAGCCATATAAGTTCTATTAGGATCTAAACCTTTTTCAAATCTATTGCTAGCTTCGCTTCTTAATATTTTATTAGAAGTCATTCTAACTTTAACTGAATCAAATATAGCAGATTCTATTATTATATTTTTAGTATCTTTTTCAACTTCTGTTGTAAGTCCTCCCATAACACCAGCTAAACCAATTGGCTTACTACTATCAGCAATTACAATATCATTATTAGATAAAATTCTTTCGTTATTATCAAGTGTCACAAGTTTTTCTTCATTTTTAGCCATTCTTACTACTATCTTGCTACCTAATCTATCTGCATCATAAAAATGTAAAGGTTGACCCACTTCTAACATTACATAATTACTTATATCAACAACATTGTTAATTGGTCTAATACCTGATGCTATTAATCTATTTTTTATAAAGCTTGGACTTTCTTTTACTGTAACATCACAAGCTTTTCTAGCTAAAAATAATTTACAGTTTTCTTTTGTTTTTATATCTATAGAAAAAATATTATTTAAATCTTCACCAAATTCTTTATGATCTAACTTAATTTCATTTACTTTTTTATTATATATAGCCCCAAGCTCATAAGCCATTCCTAATACACTAAGTAAATCTCCTCTATTTGCTGTAAGTTCAAAATCAATTACTTCATCATCTAATCCTAAATATTTAATTGGATCTTCACCTATTTTTGCATCATTTCCTAATTCTGCAATTCCAGCTATATCCTCTTCTTTTAAAAATTTATGATCTAATCCTAGTTCTGCAATAGAACACATCATTCCATTTGATTCAACACCACGCATATTTCCTTTTTTTATTTTAACACCACCAGGAAGTTCTGCACCTACTTTAGCAACTATAACTTTTATTCCTACTCTAGCATTTGGTGCTCCACAAACAATTTGAAGAATTTCACTTCCTATATCAACATTACAAACATGAAGATGATCTGAATCTGGATGATCTATACATGATTTTATTTCTCCTATTACTAAATTTGTAGCATTTATTAACTTTTCTGCAGAATCATATTCACTTCCTGCATTTGTCATACTATCAGCTATATTTACTATACTTAAATCTTTATCTATATCGATATAATCTTCAACAAATTTTCTGCTTAATTTCATTTAAAATTCATTCCTTTCCAAAATATTTATATATACTAATCTTGATCTTTTCTATCAAATTGTTTTAAAAATCTTATATCATTAGTATATAAATATCTCATATCTGGTATTCCATATCTAAACATTGTAAGCCTTTCAAGCCCTGGTCCAAATGCAAAGCCTCCCCATACTTCAGGATCATATCCATTCATTTTTAAAACATTTGGATGAACAATACCAGCTCCTAAAATTTCTATCCATCCTGTTTGTTTACAAAGTGGACAACCTTTTCCTAAACATTTAAAACAAGTAACATCAACTTCATAAGAAGGTTCTGTAAATGGAAAATAACTTGGTCTAAATCTAAGCTCTAAATTATCTCCTATCACTTCTTTAACAAATATTTCTAATGTTCCTTTTAAATCGGCTAAAGATACATGATTTTCTTTTTTATCAATTACTAATCCTTCACATTGGCAGAATTGATGTGAATGCGTAGCATCATCTTCTTTTCTATAAGTTTTTCCTGGAACTATAATTCTAATTGGCTTTTGCTCATCTTTATATTTTAGTAAAGTTCTTGCTTGAACAGAAGATGTTTGTGTTCTAAGTAAATATTCATCTGTAATATAAAAGCTATCTTGCATATCACGAGCCGGATGACCTTTTGGAAGATTTAATCTTTCAAAACAAAACTCATCTGTTTCAAGTTCAGGTCCAGAAACAACATCATACCCCATAGATACAAATAAATCCTCAATTTTCTCAATCATTCTATTAACTGGATGTTTACTTCCTCTTACAAATTTAGTACTTGGAAGAGTAATATCAATTGTTTCTTTCTCTAATTTTTTAGCAATTTCAGCCTTTTTAAATTCTTTTTCTTTTTCTTTAATTAAATTTTCAATTTCACTTTTGGTTTTATTTACCAAATTTCCAATAATAGGTCTTTCTTCTGCAGATAAACTTCCAAGTGATTTTAACATACTTGTAAGCTCGCATTTTTTTCCTAAGTACTTCGTTTTTATATTTTGAAGTATTTGCATATCTGTAATATTTTTAATATCTTCTTTAGCTTGATTTTTAATTTTTTCAATAGCTTCTTTCATAAAAAATTATTCTTCCTTTCTTTTATAATAATACCAGCTTATTATACATGCCACTTTAAACATATATAATAGTTGAAGTTTCTCTAAAACTACAAAAAGCGCCCTATTTAAATAGGACGCTTTACCGTGTTACCACCTAATTTTATTAATTTTAAAAATTAACCTCATTATAGCTATAACGTAGCCAACGTTTATATCTACTAATATTTCAATATAAAACCTAAAAAGTGAAATTTCAGTAAATATATATTGAATAGCTTTCAGCTTATAACTATTCTCTCTATAAAATATATTATTATTTACCTACTTTGCTTTTTAATAACAGTTCTCAATATGTTAAAAATTATATCATAGTAAAAATAATTTTTCAATAGTTGTTCTTTTATTTTTGAAATAAATCCATAAATTGTTGCTAGCAAAAATCTTACACTTTTTTCTATTATCTTTCTTCTATATCATCTTGTTTTTTATCCTTCACATTTTCATCTTCATTTTTTATTTTTGAACCAATTACGCTACTTATAGCTTCATTATAATTTTGATATAAAGTAGGTCCAAAAATAGTATTAACTTTTTCTTGAAAATTCATTTTTATCACCTTATTACTTAAAATTTTCTATATAATTTTTTTCTAACGAACTAATATATTCATTCATAGGATTTATAATATTTTCATAAATTACTGCTGATGGATTTAATTTTTCTTTGAAAAATATTTTTAATTTTCCTAATATTTTTTTATTTTTTTGGCATATTTCAATATCTTTTGAACTAGATTCCATAGCTTCAATAATAGAATTTTCTTTATTTTCATTTAATCTTTTTATTTCTTTTTCAATTAAAAATATTTCTTTTTCATATTCATCTATTTTTTCTAAATTTTCTTTTCTTAAATTTATAGTATTTTCTACTAAATTATTTAATTTATTTTTTTGTTCTTCTTCAAGTTCTGCCTTATCTTGTAATTTTATAATCATCTTAACATCTATTTCTTTATGCTCTTTTTTATTTTGTTCTTTTTTATTTGATATTTTTTTAATAAAATTTTTTATACTATTTGATAAAGATAATAATAATTTATCATTATCCTTTTGATCTTTTCTCTTAATTTCTTCTTCAATAAGATATTCATCTTTTATAATTGAACCAACTAAATGAGCTTCTAATTCCAATTTATTTAATATTAACTGTTCAATTTTAGCATCATAAAAATCAGCTATTCTATATAATATTGATTCATATTTTTTTAAACATTTATCTATATTATCTTTAATTTCCTCATATTTTTTATTATATCTATTAAATTTTGAATTTATCTTTTTTATACTTTCATTAACTGCATTTTTCTTTTGATTAACTTTTTCACTAATTATATCATAAGAATTTTTTTGAATTAATGCTCTTTGAATTATTGCTTCACTTTTGCAATAAATAGATGAATTATCCATAAAAAATTTAAATCTATTAGGAATATCCTCCACATTATATCTTAAATTTTCATCAATTTCTCTTTTACATATTTTTTTTGCATTTGTTATTTCCATTGTTTTATCTTTATTATTTTGATAAAAAAGATCTTCTAATTCAGATTTTTTCATAAAATCTAAATCATATACTTTATTTTGTAATAATAAAGTTCCAAATTTCATTTGTACCACCTCTAACATAGAGTTTAATTTTTTTATAATATATATATAACTATAAAAAAAGTCAATATATTTATGTTTAAAATAATGTTTTAATTATACTATTTATTCAGATAAATTAAAATCCTTATCTATTTTAAAAGTGTAATTGTTAATTTTTATAATAGCAATATCTTCACTTACAGAAACTTGTATATTATATCCTTCAATTTCTAAATCTTTTAAATCTTGAATCGTATATTCATAACCTTCTTGCTCTGCTTGTCCTAATTCATTAGAAATTTTATCAACTAATAAATCTATAAGGTGATTTTTCTCTTGATCATCTTCTATTACTTCTTCTGGTTCATTATTTTGAATAATTCTATCTGTAACATTTGCATTAATTAAATTAAGTTTTGATAATTTTTCTTGATAAACACTATCTATTTTTGAATTTAATTTATTTATAGTAAAATAAAAATTTTCATCATCTAAGTTATCTAGCAATAGAGTATTATGATCATTTATCATTTCTACATCAAAATTTCCAAATGTTAAATTATTAGTTATATTACTAGAAAATTTTCCTTCAGAACTACTATACAAAAAGCTTAAATTATTATTATATTTACTAGAATTGCTAGAACCTTCTATATTAAATTTAAATTCTAATTTGCTTACAATATTAGAATCTTTTATAATATCTATTTCAATAGAATTATTATCAATAGCACTTGTCTTATTTTTACTAAAAGAAATATTATATCCATTATATTTATCTTCTATTTTTTCTGAAATCATAAAATCTGTTATAAATTTGCTATTTCCTTGATTTATATAATCTATATTTATCTCTATGTTATCTCCTAAAAAAGCACTTGTTTTTACAGTCTTATTATCACAAACATAAGTTATAAATTTTATATTTTCATCTTCTCCTATTTTTTCATCAATAATCTGATTTAAATTTGAAAATAGTTCATCTAAATCTTTTTTTAGAGTATCTTCATCCACATTTATTCCTAAATTAGTTGATAAAGCTATAATATATTTTATTCCATTAAACAAAATTTTATATTGACCAATTTCATCTATCTTGCTATTTACATTTTTTGATAAATCAGTTAATTTCTGCAATACTGTATGATTATTTTCAATTGAATCTTTAGAATAAACTTCTTTATTTACATTATCATTTGTGTTATCTTCTGATTCTCCTCTAATAGAATAAATCTCATCCTTATTTTCAACAATTACATTATTTATATCGATATTAGAACTGAAATCTTCCACATTTTCATTTGAAATTTCGTTTGTAGTTATTATGGCATTCTTTATATCATTATCATCAATAATCATTTGAGCTATAACAGAATAAACTTTTAAAAAATCTTCTTTTGTTATTGTAAGTGAATAAGCATTTGTTTCTATTTTTTCTCCATTTTGTTCTATAATTACTATTCCATCATTTGAGAAATTCTTTACATTTATATATTTCTTAATATTTTCAATATAATCATTATAATTCTTTTGTTTAATATTATTTTCATTTAATCTAATAGTATTTTCTAATTTAAAATCTTCAACATTTTTATATAATTTTTTTAATTCTGGATTTATCTTAGTTAAAATATTTTTAGTTTTTTGCTTTTGAATACCTATATAATTATTTAAAACATCATTATTTTTTATAGCAAAATATTTTGGATTTGATAAAATATCTATTGAAAATAATTCATTTTCTGTATAATTAAAATCTAAATTTGTAGTATTATTATTTTTATTATTTTTATTATTTAAATTTACAGTTAATTTATCAATTTCAAAATTATTATCATCAAACAATGAATTAGAAAATTCTATTTCAGTTTTTGAATTATATCCTCCTTGTTGTAATTTACTAAAAATATTTTCTTCAATAGAATAATCAAAAATATTTTTAAAATTATTTTGAAAAATATAATTATAAAACTTATCTTGAAACTCTAAATTTTGAGTTTCAAGATAAAAATTATATCCAAAATAAGCTCCTAAACTTAATATACCTACTATTATAAAAATAATTAATAATCTAACTAATATTTTTTTCATAAACTCCTCCATTGTTAATATATAAATTTTATACTAAAATATATTTTTTAACAATAGAAAAATTACTTTATATAAAAATTTAGTCTTGAAGCTCTTTAGACAATTTTCCAATTGCTTTTGTTTCTATTCTTGATACATATGAACGACTTATATTTAATAATTTAGCAATTTCTCTTTGAGTTTTTGGTTTTTCTCCATTTAAGCCAAATCTTAATTCTAATATATTTTTTTCTCTATCTAATAATACATTTTTCATTTTTTTATATAATTCGCAAATTTTAAATTTTAAATCAATTACATCCTCTATATTTTTTTCATCAGTTTCAATTACTTCTTGTAAAGTAACAACATTATCATCCTTATCTTTTCCAATTGGTTCATTTAAAAATACTTCTGCATTTAATTTTTTAGTACTTCTTAAATACATTAATATCTCATTATCAATACATCTAGCTACATAAGTAGCCAGTTTGATATTTTTATCTATATTGAAGCTATTTATACCTTTTATTAACCCTATTGTTCCAATAGAAATCAAATCATCTTGATCTACATTTGTAGTAGAATATTTTTTACATACATGTGCTACTAAACGTAAATTTCTTTCTATTAAAATATTTTTTGCTTCTTGATCTCCTTTACTTAATCTTTCTAAATATATTTTTTCTTCTTCTGTAGATAGTGGTTCTGGAAATAAACTTGAACTTTGTATATAACCAACACCAATAATAGCATATTTAAAAAAACTTATCAAACCAATTAAAGATACAAACATTATGTACAAAACCTCCACAAATCTTTATACTTTAACTTATGTTTGAAAAATTTTTTTGTGCCTGACTATGTGTTTTTTTATATTTTATTTTTAGATATAAAAATGTTAAATTATAGTAATACTATATTAAATCTTTATTTTTAAATAGAAATATATAAATATTTTACTATGCTACTTTAAATTTTCTTAATTCTCTAGCATGTTGCAAAGAAATTTCATTTATAACTCCAGTTGAAATTCTAGCAATTTCTTTTATAGTTTCCTCTTCATTTAATTTCTTTATTTTTGTACATGTTTTGTTATTTTTAACTTCTTTACATATAAAATAATTATTATCTCCTTTTGCAGCTATACTAGCTAAATGAGTAACACAAATTACTTGATGATTTTTAGCAATTTGTTTTATTTTTTCCCCACAACTATTTGCAGCATTACCACTAATTCCTGTATCAATTTCATCAAAAATAAGAACTGGTATTTTATCTACTTCTGCTAATACATTTTTTAGTACTAGCATAAATCTAGACATTTCTCCTCCTGATGCTATCTTTGATAAAGGCTTTTTTTCTTCTCCAATATTAGTACTAATCAAAAATTCAACTTTATCTAATCCATTACTATTAAATTTTTTATTTTCATTCATCTCTATAGAAATATCGAAATTAGCATTTTTCATATCTACTTCTGATAATTCTTTATTTACTTTTTTAGAAAGCTCTTTGCCATATTTATTTCTTATTTCATTTATTATTTTAGCCTTTTCTTCCATTTCTGTTTCTATATTTTTTAAGTTTGATTTTAATTTTATAATATAATCATCTAAATTTTCTATCTCTTTTTTTTCTTCAATAATACTTTTTTTATAATCTAAAATTTCTTCTATTGTAGAACCATATTTTCTTTTTAAATTTTTTATTAAATCTAATCTATTCTCTATTTCATTTAATTCATCTTGATCAAAATAGTCATCATTTGCATAATTAGATATATCTCTACTAACTTCTTCAATTTCATAAAAAGCATTTCTTAAAGATTCCAAACTATTTTTATATTCTTCTTTTAAATTTTCTATTTTTTCTAAATTTCTAATAGAATTTTCTAAACCTTCAATTACAGAATTATTTAAATAATTATCAGCCTCCTTTAAATTAACACTAATTTTTTCTGAATACATAAGTAGTTTTCTTTTTTGGTCTAAATTTTCTTCTTCTCCAACTTGTAAATTGGCTTGTTCTATTTCTCCTATTTGATATTCTAATAAATCTAATTTTCGCTGTTTTTCTTTATCATCTCCATAATTTTTTGCAAGTTCATTTTTTATATTTGTATATTGGTTATATAGCAATTCATATTCTTTTTTAATAGGAGTTATATCTTTACTAGCGAAATCATCTAATAAATTTATATGAGTAGAAATATCTAGAATTGATTGATTATCGTTTTGCCCATGAATATCTATTATTTTCTTCATAAAATTTTTAAGTTCACTAACTGTTACTAATCTACCATTTATTTTACAAGAATTTTTACCATTTATATTAACCTCCCTAGAAACTATTACAGTATTATCTTCATATTCGCTATTAGGTAAATATAATTCCATTTCAACAAATGAATTTGTTTCTCCATATCTTATCATTTCTTTAGAAAATCTGCCCCCAGCAAGAATACATAATGAATCTATAATTAGAGTTTTTCCTGCTCCGGTTTCACCTGTTAAAACATTAAAACCATTGTTTAATTCTATAGTTAATTCATCAATAATTCCTATATTTTTTATATGTAATGTATTTATCATATTTTCCTCCTACCAAACATTTATTTGATAATAGTATTATATACGATTTTTTATTTTTGTCAATACATTTGTTTGCTTTTTTAAAAAATTTTTTCAAGATTTTCTTTTTATATCCTCAAAATATACATAAAACAATAGTGGACTTTTTATTATGTCAGACTGTTAAAATATATTTTTTATAATCATTTTAAAATAACCTAAAAAAAGCTTTTTTGAAATATTCCAAAAAAGCTTTTTTAGGTATTTTATACTAATTCTTTTATTTTCATTAAATCACAATCATCTAATTCTCTAAACTTTCCTTCTTCTAAATCATTAGGCAAAATATAATTTCCAATTTTTACTCTTTTTAGTTTTAAAACTTTAGCGCCGAAGCATCCAAACATCCTCTTTATTTGATGATATCTTCCTTCTGTTATTGTAACTAAAGCTGTATTAAGACCAGTTTTTTCTAAAATACTAGGTCTACATTTACCATCATTCAATTCAACGCCTTCTTTAAATCCATTAATCATTTCTATATTTATTTCTTTATCTATCAAAACACTATAAACCTTTTTTATATGTTTTTTTGGAGAAATAATATCATGAGAAAATTCGCCATCATCTGTTACTATTATAAGCCCTGTAGTATCTTTATCCAATCTACCTACAGGAAATAATTCTCTATGCTTATATTCTTTTGGAATTAAATCTATTATAGTTAGTGTATTTTGATCTTTAGTAGCTGATAGATATCCTTCTGGTTTATTTAAGGCTAAATATATTTTTTCTTTTATTTTTATATTTATATCATCTATAAATATTTTTGAAGAATTAATATCTATTTTTAAATCAGATTTATTTACTACTTCATTATCTACTTTAACTCTTCCATCTGAAACTAATTTTTTTACTTCTTTTCTTGAATATTCAGTTTGAGATGATATTATTTTGTCTATCCTTTCCACTATTTCCTCCATATTAGATTACATATAACATAACACATAGGGCTTGTAAAACTGTTCCAATTAAACAAAATATGTGGAATATAGAATGCATCCATTTTTTCTTTTTTCCAACTCCATATAATCCCGCTCCAATAGTATAAGCAATTCCACCTGTTAGTAATAAAATAAAACCTGGTATACCAATTGAATTTATAACTACTTTTATTTTAAAAACAATGCACCAACCCATTATCAAATAACATATCATAGAAAAAATTTTAAATTTTTTTAAATCTATTGAATTAAAAACTATTCCTATTATCGCAAGCCCCCATATTATACCAAAAATAGTCCAACCTAAAAATGTACTATTTTCTCTTAATGTACATAAGCAAAATGGTGTATAACTTCCTGCAATTAGTAAAAATATTGAACAATGATCAATTATTTGGAAAACTTTTTTAGCTTTTAAATTAGGACTTAATCCGTGATAAATACTAGACATTGTATATAATAAAATAATTGTAGTTCCATATATACTACTAGAAACTACTCCATATCCATTTGAATGAATTGCAGCAAAGATTACACATAATACTAATACAACAACTCCTATTGCACCACCTATAATGTGAGATACCATATTAAAAATTTCTTCGCCTCTACTATAAGCAGGTAAAATTCTGTCATTTAATTTTATTCTTTTCATAATACTCCTTTTCTATGAAATTTATTATACCACATTATAATTTAATTTAAAACTTTTTATTATACAATTTTATTATTTTTCTATTAAATAAATTATATTAAATAAGCCAGAAGAATTAACTTCTGACTATTTAATATCTTTAACAACAAATCCAGCCTCTTCTATTACCTCTTTTATTTTATTATTATCAATTTCTTTTTCAAATTCTATAACTGCATTCTTTTTTTCTAAATCTACTTTAACATTATTAACTCCTTCTATAGAATTTAAAGCTTTTTCAACAGTCATTTTGCAGTGATTACATTGCATCCCTTCAATTTCAATTTTTTTCATTTTTATATCCTCCTTCTCTTTTTTTATAAAATTAGTTTTAAATTTATTTAATCTTAATGCATTAGTAACAACACAAAAAGAACTTAATGACATTGCTAAGGCTCCTAACATTGGATTTAATTTTAATCCAAAATTTAAATAAAAAATTCCTGCCGCAATTGGTATACCTATTATATTATAAAAAAATGCCCAAAATAAATTCATTTTTATATTTCGTATAACTGCTTCACTTAATTTTATAGCAGATACAACATCTAACAAATTATCTTTAATTAAAACTACATCAGCAGATTCAATTGCAATATCAGTTCCAGAGCCTATAGCTAGCCCTACATCTGCTCTAACTAAAGCAGGACTATCATTTACACCATCTCCAACAAAAGCAACTCTTTTTCCCTTATTTTGTAATTCTACTATCTCTTGCTCTTTATCTTGAGGAAGAACTTCTGATATTACTTTATCAATTTTTAATTCTTCTCCAATTTTATTAGCAACCACTTTATTATCACCAGTTAGAAGTACTATTTCTTTTTTATCTTTTTTTAAATTTTCTATAGCTATATAACTAGTTTCTTTTATTATATCAAAAACAGCTATGATTCCAATAATTTTTTCATCATTTGATATATATATTACACTTTTTCCATTATTTAAAAAATCATTACTTTTATCTAGAAATTCATCTACTAAAATATTATTTTCTTTCATAAAATTTAAATTTCCACAATAGAAATATTTACCTTGGATTTTAGCTTTTATTCCTCTTCCTGAAACTGATAAAAAATCTTCCGTATTATAAAGCTCTAAATTTTTTTCTTTTACTTTTTCTAAAATAGCTTCTGCTAAAGGATGCTCTGAATTTTTTTCTAAAGTTCCTGAAATTTTTAAAAACTCATTTTCATCCATATTTGTACAAATATCAGTAACTTTCGGAACACCTTTTGTTACAGTACCAGTTTTATCTAAAACTACTGTATCTATCTTTCCCAATAACTCTAAACTCTCTGCTGATTTAATTAATATACCATTGCTAGCACCTTTTCCTGTTCCAACCATTATTGCAACAGGTGTAGCTAATCCAAGTGCACAAGGACATGATATAACTAAAACAGCAATACCTATACTTAATGCAAATTCAAATGATTGACCTTGAATTAACCAAAATAAAGTTGCTAAAATACTTAATGTAATAACCACTGGAACAAAAACACTACTTACCTTATCAGCTAATTTTGATATAGGTGCTTTTGAATTACTAGCTTCTTCTACTAACTTTATAATTTGAGAAAGTGTAGTATTATCTCCTACTTTATTTGCTTTTATTTTTATATATCCATTTTTATTTATAGTTCCAGAAATTACCTCATTTCCAATTGTTTTATAAACTGGTATACTTTCTCCAGTAATACTAGATTCATCTACAGATGTATTTCCTTCTATAACTTCTCCATCAACTGGTATTCCATCTCCTGGTTTAATTATTATAGTATCTCCAATTACTATTTCTTCAACATTTATAATTTTCTCAGTTCCATCTTTTATTATTGTTGCTGTTTTAGGAGATAAATTTATTAATTTACTTATTGCATCACTAGTTTTTCTTTTGGATTTTGCTTCTAAATATTTACCGAACTGTAATTAATGTTAAAATAGTTCCAGCTGATTCAAAATAAATGTCTTTTGAATATTTATTTACCAAATCTATATTATTATGACCTAAGCCATATCCAATAATATATATTGCTATAATTCCATATAAAGTTGCAGCACCACTTCCTAATGCTATAAGCGAATCCATATTAGGAGATTTTTTTAATAATCTTTTAAATCCGAATTATAAAAAAATTTCTATTAACTATAATTATCGGTAGTAATAATAAAAACTGTGTAAATGCAAAAATTAGTGCATTTTCAGTACCATTAAAAAGATTAACTATAAAATTTGGAACAGGAATTTTTAAATACATTTTTAGCATATGATTCATTGAGATATACATAAGTGGAATTAAAAATATTATTGATACTATAAGCCTTTTTTTCATTTGACTTGTTTCATCATTATTTAATTTTACATCTTCTGCTTTTTGCTCACTTGGAATTGTAGCACCATATCCTGCAGAAGTTACAGCATCAATTATATTTTGTTTCGTTATTTTATTTTCATCAAACACTACATTCATATTATTTGATAATAAATTAACATTAACTTCTTTAACTCCATCTAAGTTCTTTACTGCTTTTTCAACATGACTAGAACAACTACTACATGTCATACCTTGAATATTAAACTTTTGCTTTTCCATAAATAATCTCATTCCTTCCTTGCCTTCGTTAGCGCTACGTCCTTGGAAGGCACAAATGGACTTTTTACTATATTATTTTTCAACATTAATCTTCTTATTGTAATTTTTTTATAAGAAGCATCACATCATCTAAAATATCTAAATTTCCCATTTGAATATCATAGGTAACACATGTTTTTAAATGGTTTTCTAGTACATGATTTCCTAAGCTTTTTAAAGCATTTTCTATTGCTGCTATTTGAATTAAAATATCATCACAATATCTATCATCATCAATCATTTGCTTTATTCCTCTAACTTGTCCTTCTATTATATTTAATCTTTTGGTTAATGCCTTTTTTTCATCATCTGATCTTTTGGTTGTTTTGTGCATTTTTTCACAGCAATTTCCACATTTATCACATTCCATATAAATTCACCTCAAGCAAATTATATACCCCTATAGGGTATTTGTCAATAATATTATTATTTAAAACCTAATCCAAATACTTCTCTTGCATCTACTACAATTATAAAACTCATTTTATCTATATTTCTAGCTAATTGTGTAATTCTTGATATATCATTCCTTTTGGTAACGCACATTAGTATTATTTTTTCATTGTTGTTATACATTCCTTTTCCATAAAATCCTGTTACACCTTTATTTACATCTGCCAAAATAGCTTTACTTATTTTCTCAGCTTCATCTGATATTATATAAATAGCTTTACAAAAATTTATACCCTCAAAAACAATATCTAACATTTTCTCTATAATATAAATTGCTAAAATAGAATATAAACCTACAACTATTTGTTTAAAAAATATAGTATTTAAAGCTACAATAGAAATATCTACACCTATCATGATACTAGATATTTTCAATCTTTTATTAAAAGCTCCAGCTATCTGGCCTATTAAATCAGAGCCACCAGTTGAACTTCTATTTTTAAAAACAATAGCTAAACCTAATCCAACCAAAACACCTCCATAAATACTAGCTAAAAATTTATCATTTTCTATTACTTTAAAATCATCCATATAATCTATAAATTTAGAAAATGCAATTGTTGAAATAATTGATTTAAAAAAGAAATCTCTTCCTAATTTTAAGTAAGATATTATAAATAAAGGAATATTCATTAAAATTATAGTTGTTCCCATTTGAAAATTTAAAAAGTAATATAATATTGTAGCAATTCCTGAAAAACCTCCACTAGACAATTGATTTGGAAGTAAAAAGCAAGCTGTTCCAAAAGCTGCAATAAAACAGCCAATTAATGATAGAACTATTTCTTTTATTAAATTAAAAATTTTATTTTTCATAAAAAAAACCCCATATAATCTTATTATATAGGGTTTCTTTTAAATTAAAATTTATTCTATTTTTTTACATTTTCATCATCATCTTTAAAATCTTTATATTCTTTTAAAATATTTATTTCAATATCTTCTAAAGGAAAAGATTTATCTTGCATAATTTTTACATCAACATTATATGTATTTTTTAATTTTTCTATGTTATTTC
The DNA here is from genome assembly GCA_947630235.1 of uncultured Clostridia bacterium. Lineage (GTDB taxonomy): Bacteria > Bacillota > Clostridia > TANB77 > CAG-508 > Scatovivens. Next base: position 3,387 of record CANRGN010000003.1, on the reverse strand, counting down.
TCTTATATCCAACTACATTATTAACATTTAATGGGTTAACAACAATTTCAACTTCTTTTACTTTTGTATCAAGTTCTTTTATTTTTTTAACCATAGTGTCATAATACATTTCTGATTCAACAAGTTGTCTAAATGTTTCATGATAAGGACCTGCAACAACTTCACTACCTTCATTTGATGGATCACAAATTGTTTCAGTTGATTGCAGACCAATTCTTATTACATTTATTTTTTTAGATGCAAAGAAATAACATAACTCTTTACAACGCTCTACTGCTTTATTTAATTCTAATGGCTCATAATTTCCAGTATTATATTCTTTTTCAAGTTCTGTACCTTTTATAACAAGAACTGGATAAATTCTAACAATTTTTGGTTTCAATTTTGCTAAATCTTCAGCAGTTTTATATTCATCTCTTTCAGTACTTTCAGGTAAACCTATCATCATTTGATGACCTAAATTAAATCCATACCATCTTATAAGCTTTGAAGCTTTTCTAACATCATTATAAGTATGTCCTCTTTTACATTTTTTAAGAACATAATCATTTGTTGATTGTACACCTAATTCAATAGTTTTAACTTTATATTTTTTCAACCTCTTTAATGTTTTTTTATCTATATAATCAGGTCTAGTTGATATTCTAATTCCATCTATTTTCTTTTCTTTTATATACTCATAAGCAACATCTAATAACTCATTTTGCTTTTCTAATTCAATTCCTGTAAAGCTACCTCCAAAAAAAGCTACTTCTGTATAAACATTTTTTTCTTTAAAACTATTTAAATAATATTCAATTGTTTCTTTTACATCCTTAGCTGTAACTTCTTTCATCTGACCACTTATTTTTTTCTGGTTACAAAAAGTACAATCATTTGGACATCCTAAGTGAGGGACAAATATTGGAATAATATATTGTTTTTTCATTTTCTCTCTCCTTTTATATGTTAAAGTTGTTCTAAAGCCTTTCTTGCTGCTTCCATTTCCGCAGATTTCTTACTTTTCCCTTTTCCTTTTGCTAGAACTTTTCCATTGCAAGAAACCATAGCTTCAAAATTTTTATCATGATCAGGACCTGATTCAGACACTATTTCATATTTAATTGTTACATCTCCATTTACTTGTAATTTTTCTTGTAAAACAGTTTTATAATCCTTTTGCCCAACATTTTTACTAGCAAATTCAATAGCATCTTTTATATTTTCTATAATAAATTTTTTTACTGTTTCTAAATTAGAATCTAAATATATTGCTGCAATTACAGCTTCTACACTATCTGCTAAAATTGCCTTTTTATTATTTTTTACAACTTGCTCACTTTTTCCTAAATATAAGAAATCACTAAAATTATGCTTTTTTGCAATATTATACAAACTATCTTCACAAACTGCATAAGCTCTAACTTTAGTCATTTCTCCTTCTGATAAATTATTGTAATTTACAAACAAATACTCACTACTTATAAATTCTAGAATACTATCACCTAAATATTCTAATCTTTCATTACTTTTAATTTTATATTCATATGCATATGATGTATGTGTTAAAGCATTTTTCAACAAATTTTTATCTTTAAATACATAACCAATATCTTGCTCCAAATTTGATAAATTTTTTTCCATTTTTTCACCTCAATTCTATTATAACCAAATTATTATTTACTATTTTATATTTTTTTTCGAAATAATACAAGAGAAATATCGTTTTTTTAGTAATTTTCCCTGAAAATTACTGTACTCGGTAAAAAGTTTTATGTAAAAAGAATTTTGTTTTTATAGAGTAGTAACATAAAAGTGAGCCAAAGGGAGGTAGCAAGTGGCACAAGAAAATTTTGTCTATGTTAAAGGACAAAATCCCCTTGCACCACTTGCTACGTCCCTTTGGCTCACTTTTATGTTACGGTTTTAAATTTTTCTCAAAAAAATTTTACATTTCAATATCAATCTTATTAAGCTTTACAGATTGGAAAATTGTAATTAATTCATCTATTTTTACAGTCTTCTTTGCACCATCTTTAGTTCTTTCTATTTCAATAAAGCCATCTTCAGTATTATTTCCTAATATCGCAATATAAGGAATTCCTAATACTTTTGCATTTCTTATTTTTTCTCCAATAGAACCTTTGGTATCATCTATTATAACTTCTATATCTTTGTCTTGTAATATATTATATACATTCTCTGCTACATCCATTTTCTTATCATTACTAATTATATATAAATAATATGGAGTAATACTTATAGGTAAAGAAAATCCTACAACTTTATCATTTTCAATAATTACATTATTTTCATAAACTAGACCTAATAATCTACTAACACCTATTCCATAACATCCCATATAAAAAGATTGACTATTATTTTCAGCATCAATAAATTTTATATCCATTGAATCAGAATATTTTGTTCCAAGTGCAAAAATATGACCTAATTCAACAGCTTTTCTTTCTTCTAATTTTTTAATATTTTCTATTCCATAAGTTTCTTTTAAATATTCTTCAGCATTTTCTTTTTCTAAAACTTCTACATTTAACCCTTGTTTGGTATTTTCATCAAATAAAATTGTATCTTCACCAATTCTAGATATTGCCATTATTTCCTCAGAATTTTTTCCACCCATTGAACCATTATCTGCAGCAACAGCTACTATATCAAGATTGATTTCATTAAATATTTTAAAATATGTTTCTTTTATCTTATTATAATTTTGAATCATTCCCTCTTCATCTTTATCAAAAGTATATAAATCAAACATTAAAAATTCTTTTCCTCTTAATAGATATCCTCTATTTCTTATTTCATTTCTATATTTTGTACCAATTTGATAAAATCCTACTGGTAATTGTTTATGTGATGTTAATCTATTCTCAGAAAATACAGTTATAGCTTCTTCTGCTGTTGGAGCTAAACAATATGTTCCTTTATCTGTTTCAGATAACATAGTAACCCCTTCTTCAATATATTTATCATATCTACCAGATCTTTTCCAAATTTCAGCTGGCTGTAAAGTTGGCATTTGAACTTCAATATAATCAGCTCTATTAAAATGCTTTTTTATTACTTCTTCAATATTATCTTGTAACTTCAATGGTACATTATCATAAGCATAAATACCGCTTCCATATTGTTTTACTTGATTAGTTTGCATAAGTATATCTTGACCTGGATACATTTCATTTAAATTACTTAATTTTACATTTTTAAATCCCATTTTTGATACTCTCATAATCATCTCTCCTATTCATATTTAACTTATAAATTAATCTCGATTATATTTTAATCTTGATTATAATGTTGATTTATGGATAAAATTAAATCATAACCACCGGTTAAACCGGTGGTTTGCTCTTCGCCTAGAAGGCTTTTTTACTGGCACTTCTGGGCTAA
>CANRGN010000002.1 GCA_947630235.1 uncultured Clostridia bacterium | reverse complement strand
AATCAAGCAGATGAGAATCTTGATTACATTATAAATCGTATATTTTGTGATTTGATACCACTTGGTTATAATATAGATATAAAATATATAAAGGATTATAAAGATTTTTTTGATGAAGATTTTAATGTTACACATAGTTTAAGTTTAGTTTCATAAATATAATATGTTATTGGTTTTAATAAGATACTAAAAAATGTGTAGCTAAAAAATAGAAATAAATATGTGAATAAAATCTGAGAAATTTAAACTTTATTTAAATTATAGTTTAAACTTCTCAGATTTTTTTTGTAATTAATTTTCTAATATATACATTATCATTTAACTTTAAACTTTAAATAAATTATTAGATTTCTATTGTTATTTTAATATATATAAATAATTTTATAATTTTTTTACAAACAACGACAAAATTCGACAAAAAATTTACATAAAATAGTATATACTTCTTGTGTGGCTTAAAAAGCCTGTTTTAAGTAGAACATATCTGCAAAAGATGTGTATTAAGAAACATAGGATGAATTTACTTTTTACAGGAATTTTTAAGCTAATTTTATATGTAAATAAAATACATTAACTTTTTTATAAAGGAGGTTTTTGTTTTTTGGTGTGTTCCACTTAAGATGGAATTTTAAGCCCAAATTTTAATTTGGGAGGAACACTTATGGAAAATAAAAATTTCTATAAAGAAGAAAGGTTTGATAGTTTCCTTAATAAAACTATAATCTTATCATCAAGAAGCTATTTTATAAAACAAATGAATCTTATGAGTAAAGAGAAAGTAATTGTAGATAACGAGGACTATTATACTCTTTTACATAGTTTTATTGAATGTAATCGTTCAATATCCGATATAGAAAAAATAGAATCAAAATTACAATTTAATAAGGCTTTAAACTGTCTGTCTAATATAGAGCAGGCAGTTATTTTTTTGCTTTTTGAGGAAGAACTTTCACAAAAAGAAGCTGCTAGAATTTTAGATTTATATTCTAAAACTATAAGCAAAATAAAAATTAGAGCAATTAATAAATTAAGAAAATATTATGAAGGAGAAAGTGAAAATGGAAAATAAAAGTTTATATGAATTAGGTGTTTTAGCACAAAAAGGTGATGAAATGGCAATTTTAGAAATTATAAACAGAAAGAAAAAAATGCTTAAAAAGTATAGTTTTGGAGATGAAGATAGATATCAATATATAATTTTAAAGTTGCTTGAAGGAATAAAAAATTATAAATTTTAAAAATTAGGGGAGAAAAAACAAAAGTTAACCTCTGTATATATATTGAAGGGCAAATTAAAAGGAAGCATTATAATTTTAAGACAGGTAAGACAAGCTCTTATCTGTCTTTTTCTAAAAAAATGAAAGGAGATAAAAAATGTATTTAAAATTTGTGTTGTTAGGAATAACAGTAATTGTAATCTTATTTATATATAAACTTATTTTGCCTAAGATAGATAGAAAATATAGATTATACAAACTAATAATTAAACACAAAAGAAAAAGAGAAAAAAGAAGATTAGAAAGATTATTAAAACAAAATTTAGAAACAGTTAAAAAGTTAGAAATTAAGTAAATTTCTAATAGAATTGTTGTACTCAAAAAGTGTCGACAAAAAATTAACCAAAGGTGATTAAATGAAAGAATCTAAAGAAAATATTATATCTTTATTTTATATACAACATTTAAAAGTAAAAGAAATTGCAAAAAAAGTTAATACTACTTCTGCATATATAACTAAAATAATAAAGCAAGATGTTAGATATAATGAAGAAAAAGAATTTAGAAAAATAAAATCTAAAGAGAAAAGAAAAATTGATCAGAATAATTTTATCAAAAATAAAAGATTACAAAAGAAGATGGATGATGATTTTATGGCGGTACAAAAACAGCATAATCAAGCAGTTATGGAACTATCAAAATCTAAACATTTGAGTAATGAAAATTATAGAAAATGGAATATTAGTGCATACAAATATAACTCTTTAAAAAAGAGATTTGAGTTTGATTCTAAATTAGGTCGTTCTGCTGATGTACCAAAATATATTAAAGAAAGATAAGAATTATCAAACAAAATTTAAGAAAATTGAGGAGGTTCATACTATGAATAAGAAAGAAGCTATTGCTTATGCTCAAATTACATTAAATTATATGCAAAGTTCAAAGTTTACTCGAGATATAAATGCAGAAAATCTTGGGATTGAAATGAAGCAAGCCTTTAAATTATATCCTAGAAATATTGTATTAAGTATTGCTGATGCTCAAATTGATTCAACTAAAAAGAATATAAAATTAAAAAATGGAAGTGAAGATAGTTATGAAAGATGAAGAAAAAGAAAAAATTGGTTTAAATATTAAAGAAGCAGCAGATTTAATGGGAATAAGCAAAAATTTAATGGCAGAATTGGTAAAATATCCAGATTTTCCATGTATAAAATTTAAAAGAAGAATAGTTATAAATAAAAAAATGTTACAAGATTGGTTAGATAAAAATTCAGGTAGATTTTTTATATAGTTAAACATTGTTTTTTATTAAATACTAAATTATAATAGAGGATATTAAATATTGTGTTTTCTACATTTAATGTTCTCTATATTTTAATGGAGGATGAAAATATGGTAGCAACTTCTAATACGAAAATAAAGAAAAAAAAGAGAAATACTAGAGGAATGGGGTCTATAAGAAAGAAGAATGGAGGATTTGAAGGTAGAGTTACGATAAAAGTTAATGGCAAATCTAAACAAATATCTTTATTTAATAAGGATAAGAGAGTTTTAGCACAAGAGATGATGAAAGCACAACAGGAAGCTATAGAAAATGAATACGTATTAAAAAATAATATTACTGTAGAAGAATGGCTAAAAAAATGGATACGAATATATAAAAAACCTTTTGTAAAACCTAGAACTCTACAAGGGTACATTGAAAAAATAAAATCCAATATAATTCCTTTTTTAGGATTTTATTCATTACAAAATATAGATAAATTGGTACTTCAAGAGTATTTTTCTAATTTAACTACTGGGAATGAAAAAAAATCTATAAAGAAATATTCTCCTAAAACTATAAAGGAGATAAAAAGTATTTTAAATATGGCTTTTAGAGATGCGGAATATGATAATCTAATAAAAAATAATCCAATTACATATGTTCGTATTCCAAAAGTTCATAAGCAAAAGAAAACTCCAACTATATCACCATCTGAACAACAGGATCTAATGAGAATTCTCCTTTCAGAGAAAAATGGATTATGTTATATATTTATTATAAATACAGGTTTAAGACCAGGTGAAAATAGTGCTATTAAATGGAAACATTATAATTACGAAGAAGGAAATATAAAAGTTAGAGATAATTATGGAAAAATAACATATTACGATGATAATTTTCAAAAAATTGAATCTAAGTTCGAGGAAAAAGATTTAAAAACTCCATCAAGTTATAGAAATATACCTTTACAAAATTGGTTAAATAAAATCATGCATGAATATATGTTATTTATAATGAAACAAAAAGGGTATACCCAAAAAGAACAACTAGATGATGAATATATTTTTAGGAATAGTTTAGGAAATGCATTAAGTAGTGATTATTTATGGGATACTTTAGATAAAATTCTTAAAAGACATAATTTTAAACATTTAAGTGTTTATGAATTAAGACATTTATTTGCAACTAGATGTGTAGATGTTAATATTCCTATAAATCAAGTTCAACAATATTTAGGACATGCTCTAGCAAGTACTACAATGGATTATTATGTTGGATATGATGATGAAACAAATAAGAAAGAAATTGAAAAACTGGAGAAAATAAATAATGTATTTATGATGCCAGAGATTTTAAAACAATGATAAAATAATATAACAAAAATGACTTAAAGGGACATTAAAGGGACATTAGAAAATTTGATAAAAAAAATAAAAAAATAAAATGCTTGAAATACTTATTTGCGTAAGCTTCTATTGATTTTGAAAAAATAAATAAAAGAGGGAGATGCTCGGGCTCATAACCCAAAGGTCGGAGGTTCGAGTCCTCCCCCCGCAACCAATTTAGAAAATTCTTATAACAAATTAAATATAGAGATTTTACTAGAAATAGTAAAGTCTTTTTTTTGTTAAAATAATATCAATATAGCTAAAATGTTTTAGATTGAGTTTTTAGAGATTTTTATATTAGGGAGGTGGCGGAAAAAATATTTTTAATATGTGGAAAACAAATACAATATTTTAATGAATATTATAATAATATATTAGAGTGTTGATAAAAAGATTTATCAACAATCTTTTAAAATCTTTTTTTTATTTTCTAGATATTTACAAAAATATTTAATAATAGTATAATATAATTAGGTGTAGTATATTTTGAGAGGAGATTGTAATAGTAATTTTATTACGAAATAGTTAGTTATGATGAAAAAAATAGTAAATAAATTTTTAATTATTTTAGTTATGTTATTTGTATTTTTAAATTTTATGAGTTTTGAAGTATTAGCAACCAATTCTACAGGAAGTGTTGCTATAGATAAATATAATAAAGAAACTACTTTAGTTGATAAAGATAGCTCTGATAGTCCAGCTGTTTATGCAGAAAATTTTATTGGTAGACTAATTTACATTATCCAAATTATTTTATTAGCATTAGCTTTAATAATGATTATAGTTGTAGGAATAAAATTTGTTGGTGGTTCTATAGAAGAGAAAGTAGAAATCAAAAAACATATAAGTATGTATGTTTTAGGAGCAATTTTATTATTTACTGCAAGTGGAATTGTGTCACTTTTAAGAATGTTTTTTATAAATGTTATGTAAAGAAGGAGAAGATATGAAAAAGAAGATTTTTAGCATTTTTTTAGTATTATTTATATTATTAAATTTCATTTATGTTCCTATTAAGTCGTTTGCTACAAATATAGATACGGAAAGTATTTTTAATTCAGATACATATAATCCTAGCTCAAAAACTACAATTGATAATCGGAATTGAACAAACAGATGAATCTGCTACAAAACTAATTGCAAATATTATAGTTTTATTTAGAGTAGTAGGAGTAGGAATTGCAATAATTATGTTAATGTGTCTTGCAGCAAAATTTATTTGGGGTTCTGTAGAGCAGAAAGCACAAGTAAAAAATCATATTATAGTATATGTTACAGGTGCTGCTGTATTTTTTACATCATCAAAATTATTAGGTCTTTTACAAGACTTTATTCAATAATAAGGAGGGACGTTTATGAAAAAGAAAAATTTTATTATTTTTATTATATTTTTTCTTATAATTATTAGTTTTTCTAATATAGTTTTTGCAGATGATTATGGTGATAATCCAGAAGCTAGAAGTCCAATGGGTCCATATCCTTTAGAAGATTCGGGTGATAAGCCAGAAGCTAGAAGCCCAACGGGCCCGTATCCTTTAGAAGATTCGGGTGATAAGCCAGAAGCTAGAAGCCCAACGGGTCCATATCCTTTAGAAGATTCGGGTGATAAGCCAGAAGAAGGAAGCTCAACAGGTTCAAATCCTATCGAAGATTTGATTAATAGTATGGGTAATTCAATAGAACACGTTTCAGATCCTACCACAGATTCTGCATTTATGTATTTATTATCTAGAATATTTACTCTATTACAATATATAGGAACAGGTATTTCTATTATAATTGTTACTAAATTAGGTATTACATATATGATTAGTAGTATAGAAGAAAAGGCAAAAATTAAAGAAAAAGCAGTTCCAATTGTAATTGGAAGTGTATTGATAGTAGCTACAGTTAATATTATGAAATTTATTCAAGTATTAGTAGAAAATTCATTATAAAAAATAAATTATTATATCAAATTTTGATATAATAATTTATTTTTTTTATTCAGTAGGAAAGTTCACTGTAGCCAAGCTAAATAAAGCATTGCACACAATTTTTGTCAAAATTGGCGCACGAACAATTTAACGTGGACTTTGAAAATTTTAACAATATAACATAAGAATATGTTTACTATTGTTCTAATAGATTTTTATTATTGATAATATGGATAATTTTATGTAAAAGTATTGAAAAAAAAATCAAAAAAAGTTATAATTAATAGGAATAGGTATATTTTTAGGAGGAAGGGCTATGAAAAAAATAAAAAAAATTATTATTTTTTTAGTTATGATATTAATGGTATTTACTGTTAATTGTTATGCGACTTCTTGTTCAGAAATAGAAGATAGTGCAGCTAGTTTTAAAAAAGTAGGAGAAGATGAATTAAGTAAATTTAATAGTAAAAGTAATATAACAGATGAGATTACTGGAAAAACAGCTCCGATAATTAATATGTTAATATATGCTGGAATTTTAATAATAGGAATATGTATGGTAATATTAGGAATACAATGGATTATGGCAAGATCATCACCTGAAGAACAAGCAAAACTTAAAAACAAATTTTTTGCAATTGCAATTTCAGCAGCTGTTTTATTTGGAAGTTTTTCAATTTGGAAAATACTTATTACTATTTTAGATAGTATAGATGGATAAAAATAATTATACAAAGGAGAATTAAAATATGGGAACTTATAATATACCTCGTAATTATGGTGGTGAAACAAGAATTTTATATATTTTTTCAGTAAAATCTCTTATTACTACTGCTTTAGGTATAGCAATAGGAGGAATATTTTATATTATTTTTAAAATGGTATTACTTGAAAAAATAGGAATTGGTTTTTTAATATTTTTTGGAGTATTAGGATATATAATTGGTGCTTTAAAAATACCTACTATAGCAGGATTACCTATTACAAAAAAAATAGGTGGAGAACCTATTTTTGAGATAATAATAAGATATTTTAAATATAAGAGAAATAAAAAAATATATACATATACGAATACAAAAGAGGAGGAATAATTTATGGATTTAGATAGAATTATTTTAATATTTAAAATTCTTATTTTAATATTAATTTTAATCGTAATTATTTTATTATTTTCTTATTTAATATTAGATAGAAAAAAAATCCAAAAGAAAAAAGAAGAATTTGTTGATATTGGTCATGAAGAAAAAAAAGAAGATAATATAAAAGGCATAGGTAGATTTAAAGAGAATTTAAAGCAAGAATCTATAATGGAATTCTTAGAATTTGATGAAATTAAAGATAATATGATAGTTAGAAAAAATAAAACACAATATGTTATGGTTTTACAATGTAATGGTGTAAATTATGATTTAATGTCAGAAAGTGAAAAGGTAGCTGTTGAAGAAGGGTTTGTTCAATTTTTAAATACTTTAAGATTTCCTATTCAGTTATATGTTCAAAGTAGAACTTTAAATTTAAAAGATATTATTCAAGATTATAAAAATAGAGTAGAAGTATTAGGTACTGATATTGAAAATATAAACCTAAAAATTAAACAAGCTTTATCAATTGGAAACAGAGCTTTAAGAGAAAAATTAGAATTTGAAAAAAGAAGAAAAACTAATGTTTTAGAATATGGTATTAATATAATTGAATATGTTGAAAGAATGAGTTCAAATAAAAATATTTTACAACAAAAAACTTTTGTAGTAGTTCCATATTATATTGGTGAATTAGGTGGAAATTTAGAGAACTTTTCAAAAGATGAAATAGATGGAATGTGTTTTTCAGAGCTTTATACTAGAACTCAAAACGTAGCCAGTTCACTTGCAGCTTCTTCTGTAACATCAAGAATATTAGATTCTGAAGAATTAGCAGAGTTACTTTATGTGGCTTATAATAGAGATGAATCTGAATTATATCAATTTTCTAAAGCTTTAGATGCACAATATGATGCTTTATATTCTGTAGGAAAAGATGTTTTAGAGAAGAAAGAAAAAATAATTAATGATGAGTTAAGTTTAGATGCTATTGATTTAGCTACATCTAGTATTTTAAAAGCTGATAGAAGAAAGAAAGAAGAAGATTCTAGAGAAGAACAGAGTAGAAAAGAAAAAATAAAACAAAAAGCTTTAAATTTAGTTGAAGAATATCAAGATCAATTAAATTCAAAGGTTTATGATTATACAGTACAAGAAATAGAAAAATATGGTATAGAAGAAAATAAAGATAATGCTAATGATAAAACTCCAACAAAAAGAAAAGTTATTAAAAGAGTACAAAGAGAGGAGTAGATTTTAATATGTTAAATTCAAAAAATAAAACGAAAACAGAATTAGATGTTTCAATTAAATCAAATTCAACAGATAGACAAACAATATTTCAAAAAACTCAAGATAGTTTAAAATCACTTATAGCTCCTGCTGGTATTGATGCAAGTAATACTAATCATTTAGAAATTATTTCTTCTAGAACAAGATATGCTAGAAGCATGATAGTTTCAACTTTGCCAAGATCATGTACATTTCCAGAATTTTTAAGAGCTATGTATACTTTTGGAGATATTAATGTTTCTGTTTTTATAAATCCAATAAGTGAATCTGTTTCTCAAACAGATTTGAATAGAAAAATAAATGAACTTGAGTCTGAAAGAATAGTAGCAATAGATAGAGGAGATATTAATAGAGAGAGAATACTTGCTCAAAAAAGATATGAGGCAGAAGAATTAAGAGATGGTATTGCAGCTGGATTTAATAAACTTTTTGATTCAACAATAGTGGCAACAATTTTTTCATATAGTATAGAAGAATTAGATAGATATACAGAATTATTAACAAATGAAATGTCTAAAACGTTAGTAGATATGAAACCAGCTTGGGCTATGCAGGATGTAGCATATAGAACAAATATGCCATTTTGTGATAATAAAATTTCAAAATCACATGTATTTGATAGAAATGCAATGTCTACTGTTTTTCCTTTTTTTAATTCAGAAATAGGTCATGAAGATGGAATTCCATTAGGATTTAATAAACAAACAGGACTTCCAATTCTATATAATAATTTTAGTTCTAAATTAGCAAATTATAATATGATTATTTTTGGAAAGTCTGGTGCTGGTAAATCAGTTACAATAAAAACTCTTACTGCTAGATCATCAATTTTAATGGGAATTGAAAGTTTGGCATTAGATGCTGAAGGAGAATATGGTGCTGTAGCAGAAGCTTTAGGTGGAGTTAATATTGTTATAAGTCCGAATTCAAAAACAATAATAAATATTTTTGATATTGAACCAGAAATTTTAAAAGATGAAATAACAGGAAAAGAAAGATTAGTACTAAATGTTGAAAATAAAGTGGAAGATGTTACTCAAGGATTACTTACTATGGCTAGAGGTAGTACAAAGAGTAAGGAAGTAAACGAACTTACAAAACAAATTATTTCAGAAACATGTTTAGAAGAGTATACAGCTAGAGGAATAAATAATAATATACAAAGTTTATATGTAAATGAAGGCAATTTGAATGTTAAATCTAGTATAACTAATAATTTTATTGGTAGAACAAAAAAAGAAATGCCTACAATTGGTAGTTGGTATAAAAGAATTTGTAGAAAAGCAAAAGAAAATGAGAATCCAGATTATAGATTTCATTATAGTTATTTAGTAAAAGTAATGAAACAATATGTTAGAGAATTACAAGGGCAGATGGCTTATTTTGATGGACAATCTACATTTGAATTACTAGATGGATTACCATTTATAAATTTAGATATTTCTCAATTGGAAGAAAGATTCGCAAGACCTCTTGCTCAGCAAGTTTTGTTATCTTGGGTATGGGAAAAATATGTTAAGAAAAATAGTGAAGATAGATCAAAAGCATCTAAGAAAAGAGTTTTAGTTGATGAAGCCTGGATGTTACTTCCTTATCCAGAAGCTGTAGATTTCTTAAATACTATGGCTAGACGTGCTAGAAAAAGAAATGTTTCTTTAGCAGTTATTTCACAAAAATTTCAGGATTTTTATGAAAATCCTGATGCTCAAGCTATACTTACTTCTTCAGAAACAAAATTGTTTTTAGCCCAAGATAAAGCAGAGATTGAATATTTAAAAGAGGTATTTAAATTAAGTGAAGGTGAAGCAGGATTTTTAATTACATGTGGTAGAGGAGAAGGTTTATTAAGAGTTGGTCAAGATTCTGCAATACTTGCAATTCAACCTACACAAAAAGAATTTGAATTTGTTGAAACAAATTTATCTAAAAAAATAGAATTGGAGAAAAGAAAGAAAATGCAAAACTAATATTAAAGAGGTATTTGAATGAAAAAATATTTGAGCTTTATTTTAATTGCAATAATTTTAACTAATTTCATATTAATTAATCCAAGTTATGCAAATTCTGTTGATGTAAATGGAACTGATAACTCTGTTGATGGGGAAAATCAAACTTTTACTAAAGAGGATTTTGAACAAGCTGATAGTAACGGAACTGTAAATGGAACTGATAGAAGTATAAGTTCTGTAGGAAAGTCTTCTACTGGAACTATTATTGGATTTTTGGTAAGTTTTATAAATATTTTTCCTGCTTTAGGTCAATATATTATATCTGTCATAATAAATGAAATTGGTGTATTTGATTCTACTTTATATAATAAAGATGATTATTATTTATTTAATATCCAATCTATTATAATTGGTAAATATGTATTATTTGATGCCAATATTTTTAGAGACATAGAAACAGATGCTGATATTTCTGAAGACAATGCTTTGGTATTGTTAAGGAATAATATAAAATTATGGTTTGTTATAATTAGAAATATTTCTATGATTATAAATTTAGGTATATTATTATATCTTGCTAGTAGAATGGCAATTGCAACAGTAGCTTCATCTAAAGCTAAGTATAAGGAACTTTTATATAATTGGGGAGTTAGTATGGTAATATTATTTGCTCTTCCATATTTATTATCTACTATAAATTATATTGCAAAATTATTAACAGATATGGCATTAGATTTTATGAATGCAATTAAAGAACAGTCTTTTGAAAAATCTATTATGACTCAATTAATAGAAAATGTATATTCTGCTTCTGGTATGCAAGCTGCATTCTATTCAATTATTTATTGGATTTTATTATGGAATGAATTTAAGTTCTTTTTATTATATATGAAAAGAGCATTAACCTCATTTTTCTTAGTAGTTATATCACCTTTAATTACAGTTACATATTCTATAGATAAAATTGCAGATAAACAAGCTCAAGCTTTTCATAAATGTTTAAATGAATATATGGTAAATATGTTTATTCAACCAATACATTGTTATACATATTTAGTATTTATGTATATGGCTGATAATATAGCTATAAAAGCACCAATTGTTGGAGTAATATTTTTAATGTCATTATCAAAAGCAGAGAAAATAGTAAAATCTCTTATTGGTATATCAGGTTCTACTCTTGGTGGAGTTGGAGAACAAATGTCATTTAAAGGATTTACTGGTAAATTAAAAGGATTAGTTTCTAAGAAGTAAAACGATAAGCTTAATAAATTATAGTTTTGGTAAGGAGGTAAATATGAAGAAGAAAAGAAAGCTTATACTAATTATTGTATCTATAATATTAATTGTTTTACTAGCTTTACTTGGAATAGCTACAACTTATAAAAAAAAAGTTGAAAATAATAAACAAGATATTGTAGTAAATGGACAATCTCTAGCTTCAATAATAAATGATTTAGGTTCAATCTTTATTAAACAACAACCTTCTGAAGAAAATGGTTTTTCAAAAGATATTTACATAAAATTTAAATATAATTTATATGAAAATGGAGAAAGCAAAGAAAAGATATATTTAAATTTAATTAATAATATTGAGAAATATATTCAAAGTAATGTTAGATTAATTGATGAGTCTAGAGATATTATAATTAGAGTTAATTATAGTAAAGATGACGATTACTACTATTATACGATAAATGGAGAAGAAGATTATTTTAAAAAGCATAATTCAATTAACACATTAAATAAAAATAATAAAAAAAATAATAATAAGGAAGAAATAGATTTAACAGTAAATTCTAATTTTTTAAAAGACATTATAAAAAATGATTGGAGTGCTGATTCTATAGATATAAACGAAGAATACAATACAGTTAATAATTATGATGAATATTTTTATGAAGGAATAAAAATAAAAAAAGTAATGTCAAAAGTATTTAATATTAGATTTACTAATAGATATCAACATAATGTTATAAATGGGATAAAAGTTGGAACATCTATATCAGATGTAATTGAAACTTTAGGTGAACCAACTTATCAAAGTGAAAATGTAATTGGGTATAAAAATAATAGTTTTTATGTATTTTTTTCTGAGGATGAAATTTCTATTTTTAGAGTTCAAAAATATGATACGGAAGAATTTACTGAATTATTAGAAGATTATATAAACAACGAAATTAATTTAAAAGAATTTATGAATAAATTAACATATTTATGGGATGATTATTCTGAATATACTTATACAGCATCTAATTTAAATATAGTATATCCATTACAAGGACTAAAAATAAATATGACAAGTAATAATGATACTTTAGGAATTCAGATATATGATAATTTTGATATTACGCCAAAAATAGAAAAACTTATACAAGATGGTAAAATAACTGCAAAATTTGATAAAAATATCTATTTTGAAGAGGAATTAAATACACTTAGATTAAGAGATGATTTAATATATAGTGCTCAGTTAGGGCGATATGTAGATAATAATCCTTCAAATGAATTAAAAAATCAAAGATTTAGTGAATTATATTGGGATGTTTGTAAATATAATTCTAATAATGATATTAGTAGTTTAATATTTTTGTCTATTAATGAGGACTTGCCAGATATAGAATTAAATGAAGATATATATACTTATATATGGTTAAATGATTATTCAATTTTTTATAGTATAAAAAATAAAGGAATATATTTTTATGATTTAAAAACAAAAGAAAAGAGAGAATTAATTACTGGAGATGATGATTTTTATATAAAATCATATAATAATCATATTTTAAAATATGATGAAGAAATTGTAGAAATAGATGAGGAATAATTATGAAAAATAAAATCAAAAAAATAATTATTATTTGGTGTATAATTTTAATAATTTTTAATAATAATTTTTCTTATGGTGTAACTGTGGAAGAAGCAGGAGAGGCTTTAGCTAGTTATAGTTATAACTTTTATAAACTAGGTGAAAAAGGGGAAGGTGCAGCACTTACTAGATATAGAGTAAATGATGTTGATCTAGATAATTCAGGTCAATCTGGAAGAGCGATGGCGTATGAAGGTAAAAAGAAAGAAGGATATTATCAAATGGATTGTGTTGGCTGGGTTAGTTTTGCTATACATAATTGTCTAAAAATAGGAGAAGATAAATTTTCATTTTTTGTTACTCCTCAAAGAGGAGCTGATAACTATCCAAATTACTTTGAACCTGTTACTGGAGACTATAAACCTGGTGATATATTAACCAATACTAGTCCTCATGTATACATATATATTGGAGAAATTAATGGAAAAGGTACAATTGTACATTGTACAGGATGGGGAGGTAAAGGCGGTCCAGAAAATCAGCAGAGTGAAGGTTGGGGGGTTGAATGTTGTTATTTGGATCATTATGAATCTAGTTCCCCAAAAACAACAGGACATTTTAGAATAAAAAAAGAAACAGCAGAAAATATTGACAAATCTCAAATTAATACAGAAGGAGACTTACTTAAAGGTACATCAGTAAGTAATAATAGTAATAATGCGGAGGATTTAAATATGTCAGACTTTTACTACAATGGTATCCCTGATGGAAAATATTCTGTTACAAAAAGTTTTATTGAAGTTTTAGTTGATTCATTTGATCAGATTTTTGATTTTATAGTTGGCGCATTGACAATGGTGGTAAGAATGGTATTTGTAGGTTGTACTGCTTTGATAGAATTGCTAGTTAATTATACATTAGAGTCAATAACTGGTGAAAGTGATTTAGAAAATATACCAGTTAGTTCTACAGAAGTAGATTCTGGAGAGGGTATAACATTAGAAAAAATAATATTCAATGATATTGGAATTTTTGATGTGAATTTCTTTAATTTTAATGATCAAGATCCAGAAGTTATGCAAAAAATTGATAAATAATCATAATAAGCTTTAAGAAGGTGAGTAATATAAATAGAAATAAAGATAGTAAAAAAATAATTATAATGTTTTTAGTTGTAATTACAGTTATATTATGTATGATAATGTGTATTTTAAATATTTTTACTAATATAAAAGAATATAATAATTCTTCTAATATAAAAGTTATTAATGAATCTGATATAGAAGAAAAAACTTCTTATTATTCAATTGAAGAAATTTTAACTAGTTATGATTGTAAAAATATTATGTATACTATCGAAAAAGATAAAGAAAATAACGATTATTATAAGATTATTTTAAATTTTCCATACAAATTGTATGAGGAAAATGAAAGTAAAAAAGATTATTTTGATAAAGTAGTTAAAATTTTAAATATAAAGCTAAATTATTCATTTGAGCTTATTGATGATAAGAAAAATATTGATATTTATTATGATTTACAAAAAAAATATTATACTATAAATGGAATAAAAGATTATTATGATAATAATGCTTATTTAAAAGTAAATAATCATGAGGAAATTTCTAGTATAAAAGGTATTGAAGATTCTCTACACTTAAATAGTATAATGTCTAATAATTGGGATAGACATGGATTAAAACTGGAATCAGACTTAATAGACGAAGATCAAGAGTTTTTATATTACGAAAATTTTAAAATTAATTATTCGGATAGAAATATAAATTATATTGAGTTTGAAAATACATATGAAAATAATATTTATCAAGACATAAAAGTTGGAACTGATTTTGATAAAATTGAAAAAAAATTAGGAAAACCTACATTTAAAAATGGTAAAAAAATGATTGGATATAAAGATGATGATATATATTTATTTTTCTATAAAGATAAAGTGGTTGTATATCCTTCATCATCAAAATATAAAAGTGAAAATATTGATTTAGAAAAAAAGCTTATAGAATATTATGATGGAAAATTTGAAGATGGAAGATCAATGTTTGTAAAAAGTATAATTGATAATTATTTAGATTTTACAAGTGAAATTGTTGATGATGGTGTTAAAGTATCATCATATTTAAGAGGAATTGAATTTTATTTATATGACGACAGTTCAATGAAAATTATAATTTATGATAATTATAAAATACAAGAAGAGTTAAAAGAAATGGCAGAAAAAAATTTAATAAATTTGAATTATGATACAGATTCAATATATTTAAATGAGATAAATAAAGAGTCAGAATAAATTAGAATAATAAAAGGGGATATTTATGTTAAAAAAACAAAGTCATAAAATATTTAATTTAATAGTTATGATAATTGGTGTTTTTATATTATTTGGTGTACTAAATAATGTTTATGCATCTGATAATGTTTATGAATCTGATGATGTTTATGAATCTGATGGTGTTTATGAATCTGATGATGGTTATGAATCTGATGATGGTTATGAATCTGATGATGGTTATGAATCTGATGATGATTATGAATCTGATGATGATTATGAATCTGATGATAGTTATACATCTGATAATGTTTTTTATTCTGCAAATCAGGATTATGTTGAAGAAGAAGAAGAAAAAGGAAGTGAAATTATTGATACTGGTACAATGTGGTCTAATGTAAATGTAACTAACTTTTTCTCTATAATAAGGGCAAATGTTGCTAAATGGTATATATTTTTTAGATATTTTGCATTAGCGATTATGTTAATTATTCTACTTGTATTATGTATTAAATTAGCTATTTCTTCTTTAGCTCCTAAAAAAGCATTATATAAAAAAATGCTTATAGATTGGGTGGTTTGTTTTATTTTTTTATACGTATCTCATTATTTTATGATTGCAATACAATATTTAAATGATTTTTTACTTAATATTTTAAGAAATTTTTCTAATTCTATAAATACAGATGGAAAATATGATTTATTTCAAACTGTAAAAACTAGAGCATATGATATTAGATTTACGATAGGATTTTCTGGAATGATTTTATATATAACTTTAGTTTATCTTAATATAAAATATATTTATATTTATGCTAAAAGATTTATATATATTATTATTTTAACTATATTAGCTCCTATTACAATGTTAATTTATTCTATAAAAAAAATATTGACAGGAAAGTCTAAAGTTTTTTCAAAATGGATGGAAGAATATGCTTTAAATGTTTTGATTCAATCTATTCATGCTTTGATATATTCTGTATTTGTAGGAATTACTTTAAAGATTACACAATCTTCTTTGTTTGGATTTTTAATAGCTTTTATGTTTATGGGATTTATATCAAATGCAGATAAATTATTTAGAAAAATATTTAAGTTTTCTGAAGGAAGTAGTATGGCTGAAGAACTATCTGATACTAAATTGGATGAGCTTGTAGATGATTTCAAAACAGCATATATTGCAGCTTCAGTTGTTAAACAAACAGATTTAGGAAAAAAGGTAGGAGAATCAGTTGCTAGTGCTGGATCAATGATTGCCATATCTTCAGCAACACTAGTTAAAAAGGGAACGAATGTAGCAATGGCTCTTTTAGAAAAAGCTGGAATTTTAAAAGAAGAAGATCCAGATAAAGATGAAAAATTTGAAAAATTTAAGAGTAGAATAGAACAAGCTAAATTAAAACAACAGCAAGCTAATTTGGTGCTTAGTGATAATAATTTAAATATATCAGATGAAGATAGAAAATTAATGGAAAAAATTCTAAAAGAGAATGAATTAAATGAACAAAAATATACAAGAAAAATGCAAAAATATATTTATAGAAGAGGAATATTCGAGAGATTAAAAGATGCTTTAGATTATGATAATTATACTGAATTTGTTAAAGTAAGTGATGATGATGATAATAACTCAAAAAAGAAAAAATCAAAGAAAAAATCAAAGAAATTAAGATATGCTTTAGATCAGAATGGTAAAATTGTTAGTGTAGGAAAAAGAAAAGGTCAATATCAAAGAAGGCTTATTAGATCAAAGAAAGTATATAATGCAGAAAAAGGAACTTTTGAAAAAATAGGTGGAGTTAAAAATAAATTTTCATCTAAATTAAATGATGTTTTTGGTTTTACAGATGATCATAAGGCTTTAATCAAAGAAGCAAAAGATATGATAAAAGATGAAACATTGGGATTTGGAGCTTTATTATTAGGAATGGGAACTTTTATTGATAATCCAACATTAGGTTTTTCTCTTTTAGCTATTGGAGGTTATAAGTCTAGAAATGTTATAAAAAATAATGATTCTATTAAATTAAATAGAAGAACCAAAAGAGCAATAAAGAATATTATGAATCAAAAGAACAAAGAATATAAACATGCAAAATTTTCTACTAAATCAATATTATCAATTGATGAAACTATAAAAGAATTAACTCGTACTGATATAGATGTTGAAAGTATAAATCATAGAATAAATGAGATTAAATATAGAAAAAGAAATTTTTTACAAAATTTGATACTTTTTGTTCCTACGACTCAATTTAGATTATTGGGGCAAAGAGGAGTAACTTTAAATTCATTAGATCTTGCAAGAAGAATGGCAAAACAACATATGGATGACATTAAAGAATATGAACGTACTGTTGATGTAGAACTTATGAAATCTGTTTCTTCAAAAATAAAAGAAGCAAACCAAAAATATGTAGAAAAATTAGCTCAATATATTATAGAAAAAGATAATGTTAGATTAATGTTTGAAGATAGATTAAATGCTGGAACAATTACTATTTCTGAAAATGGGCGAACATTTGCATTTAATACACCAAACAATACAAATGTTTTGTTAGCTTTTTCTAAAGTAAATCAAGCTATTATAAATTCTGCTTTAAATAATTATATTTATAATTTTGATGAACTTGATATTGAAGATCCAAAAATAAAGAAGGATATAGTAAAGAATTTAATTGCTCAAGGAATTATTAAAAAGAATTCTTTTGATGAATATAAAATTGATACTTTAATTGAAGGTCAAATTATTCTAGAAGAAAAGGATGATTTAATAGAATTATGTACAAAGTTTATTGAATCTGAATATAATATTAACAGAACATACATAGTTGATTTACAAGCTACAGTAAGTAGTGGATTATATAAAAAGCATAAAGCAATTGTACAACCAGTTAAAGGAACTTCAATTGAGGAATTTGCTACATCTATAGTAGGAAAAAATGTTATAGGACAGTTTAATGGTGTTCAAATAGATAGTTCTAATTATAGTTCTTCAAGTGAAATTGTTGATTATTATAATAGCGCTATAGGAATATATAATAATAGAAACAGTGTAAATAGTGGTAAATTAGTTCAGCCTGAAAATGGTACTACAATTAAAGAATTTGCACAAACAATATTAGGAAAATCTGTTATAGCAGAATTTAATGGAATTCTGATAGATAGTTCAAAATATACTTCAGTAGATGAAATTGTTGATTATTATAATAACTCTATAGAAGTATATAATAATATAAACAGTGTAAATAATGGTAAATTAGTTCAGCCTGAAAATGGTACTACAATTAAAGAATTTGCACAAACAATATTAGGAAAATCTGTTATAGCAGAATTTAATGGAATTCTGATAGATAGTTCAAAATATACTTCAGTAGATGAAATTGTTGATTATTATAATAACGCTATAGAAATATATAATAATATAAACAGTGTAAATAATGGTAAATCAGTTCATCCTGAAAATGGTACTACAATTAGAGAATTTGCACAAACAATATTAGGAAAATCTGTTATAGCAGAATTTAATGGAATTTTGATAGATAGTTCGAAATATACTTCAGTACATGAAATTGTTGATTATTATAATAACGCTATAGAAATATATAATAATATAAACAGTGTAAATAATGGTAAATCAGTTCATCCTGAAAATGGTACTACAATTAGAGAATTTGCACAAACAATATTAGGAAAATCTGTTATAGCAGAATTTAATGGAATTTTGATAGATAGTTCGAAATATACTTCAGTAGATGAAATTGTAAATGGTTATAATAGTTATTTTAGAATATATAATGCTAGTGATAATACAGAGATTAATAAAAATAATATATTATATTCAGAGCAATTCTTTGAAAATATTGGAGTGGAGGGTTATTTAAGAGTATTAGAGCAAGCTGCTCCAAATTTAATTAAAACTAAATTATATGAACAAAAAGTAAATGAATACATAAAAACAAATAAAATACAAAATATTAATGATTTAAAAACTTTGAAAGCTAAAAAACAAATTCAAAAACTATATTCAAGAAATTTAAATAGAGATCCAATTAAGAAAGCGCTTATTCGTTTTGCAGCAGAGCAACATAAAGATTTTTCAAATCTTACAACCCAAGATTTTTCAAACTTATCACAAGCAAATACAGCTTCTTTAAAAAGAATGATGTTTTCAAAAATGGATTCAAAATCTAAAAAAAGTATTAAATATTATACAAATATAAATAGTTCTGATTTTGAAAATATGCTTACAAGTAAAGTTTCAGAATTAAATGAAATTTTTGATAATGTTATTATAAATGCTTTGATAAATAGCAAAATTACAGATACAGCATTAATAAATTTAAATAATCCAATGGATGCAAAAATAAATTCTTTGAAATGGAATATATTAAATTCTTTCAGAATGAATGGGTTTGATAAAGAAGATGATAGCAATTTAATTGCTATAGCACAAAGTAGAATTGAATCAATAACAGATGAACAGATTGAAAAAGCTATAATTGGTGAAATAGTATCTGATTTTATTATGAATAAGTGTGAAGGAGATCCAAATAAATTAAAAGAGGATGATGCTTTAGCAAATGAATTAAGTGATATTATTTTTGATCAATTACAACAAAGAAATTCTGGTTCAGAAGATGAGCAGAAAACTGAAACAGAAAATATTATTGAATTGTTAGTAAATAAAAAAAGAGATCAGAGTCAAATTGAACAAAACGTTTCTGGTGATAATATGGTATTTGATAAAGTTGAGGAAGATCCTGACGATAGTAACTTCGATAAAACCATTCCATTCCCAGAAGTTAAAACGCAGGTTGTTAATGAAGTAGTTTTTTGTGAATTCTCTATCCCAGATGGATTAATAGATGTAAAATTAGAAACTTGTATAAAGCTTAGAGATTCTGATGATATAAATTTTATTAAAGATATTGATTTATTAAATTTATCAGATCCAAATTATGTAATACTTGCAAGGCTTACTAGAGCAGGAAAGTATGGTCCAACATTGATCATAAATTATCCACAGGATTCAGTTGATATTATTGATAAAATTCAAAATAAAATGGCAGATTCTCAAGATGAAGAAGAATTAGAAGATATATCTTCATCAGTTTTAGATAATATACAAGAACTTAATAGTAGAGCTACTCCTGAAGATACTTTTGGTAGTGATGTTATGGAAGTAGCAAATGATCCAGAAGTTGAAAGATTATTTAAAGAAATGGAAATTGAAAAATCACAAAATATTACATTAAATATTGTAGAAAATCTAAAACAATCAAAAACAAGTTTAGTAAATGAAGGTAGTAGAGATTCTGCTAGAAAAGAAATACAAAATGCATTGCTTAATAATGATTTTGCATTAGGGTTAAGAGTAGATTATGATAATGATGATGATGAATATCAAGAATTTAGGAAGGCAACAGATGAGTTGGTTAGTTCTTTGTTACAAATGAGATTGATTAAAGAAGATGCAGTTTCTTTAAAGATGAATAAAGATTCTAAGAATAATAAAAAATTTTTAGAAGCAATTGATTCTGTAGAAGATAATTTAAAAAATGTTAATATAGATGAAATTATACAATCAATTTATGATATGAAAGGAGTTTAATATGAAAGTTTTCTTAAAGAAATTATTAGTAATTACATTAATTTTTCTAACTATATTTAATTTTTTACTTAGCCCTCCAGTAAATGCAAGTTTAGATGGACCTATTGAAAATCTAACAATTTTTTTAGGTGGATTAGCTGATGGTATATTAGGGGTATTATCCTATCTTTATAGACTTCCTGTATTTATAATAATAATTGCTGCAATGGGATTAATAACTGGGGCTGCAAATTTATTTGGACAGGTTGATTATTATGGTAATCCTGCTGATAGTAGTGTAGATGTTGGATTTGTAGGTCCTGATGATATATTTTTTAATAAGTTATTATTAACAGATGCTAACATATTTAATATAAATGAGCAAATGCCTGATGCGATTATACAAGTAAGAACTACTATTGCACTTTGGTATTATGTAATGAGAGTTATAGCTATAACTGTTCTGCTTGGAATTTTAATCTTTTTAGCAATTAGAATGGCAATATCTAGTATTGCAAGTGAAAAGGCTCTTCACAAAAAAATGTTAATAAATTGGGCTTCTAGTATTGCTTTAGTATTTGCTTTACATTATGTAATAGTTGGAATTAGTCATTTAAATTCTGTATTTATAAATATTTTAGGTACTATTTATACAGATACTGATATAGAAAGTGCAATTGGAGATTTGATGGGAAAATCAATGTCTCCATCATTAGTAGATGGTACTTCTGCAATGATAGTGGTACTTATGTTAATTGTGCAAACATTGGCTTTTTTAATATATTATGTGAAGAGAATGTTAACAATTTCATTTTTAATTATAATTTCACCTTTAATAACAATTACATATTCTATTGATAAATTAGGTGATGGTAAAGCTCAAGCATTAAATACATGGATGAGAGAATTTTTCTTTACAGTAATTATTCAACCATTCCATTGTATAATTTATATGGCATTTGTATCTATATCTTTTTCACTATTGGAAGCTCAAGGAGGTAATTTAATAGCTGGAGTTCTTTGTATTTTATGTATAAAATTTATTTGGGATGCAGAAAAAATGATTAAAAATATATTTGGCATAAAAGTTTCTGATACTCTTGGAGATGCTGTAGCATCTGCTGCTGTTGCTGGAGCTGTTGTATCAAAAGGATTAAATTCAGCATCAAAAATTGGAAGCGGTGCTAAAAAATTATCTCAAACATTTAAGAGTACAAAAGATAGTAACTATCATTTTGGTGACAAATTTAGAGATTCTTCTTTAGGACAAAAATTCAATTTAAAATCTAGTGAAGAGAAAAATTTAGAAAGAGAGCAGAAAAAACAAGAAAAAGCTGATAGAAAATTAGAAAAATATGCTAATAAACAGCATAATAAAGGTGATACAAGACCTATTGAAGAAATAAAACAAGAAAGAGACCAAAAACTTAAAGCAAAACAAGAAGAAAAAACTCAAAAGAAAGAAGAGAGAAAACAGAAGCACGAAGAGTATAAGAAAAAAATAGATGGATTTTTGAATTCAGAATCTGGTATGAAATTTAAAAGAGCCTTTTCTACTTCTACAGGTGTAGCTGCTGCAATGATAGGTGGTGCTGCTGCATATGGTGCTAATGCAAAAACATCTTTATTCGAAGCCGGAGTAGCAGGATATGGAGCTTATAATGGAATACAAGGAATGACAATGAGACTTATGAATAGAAAAACAGATGATTATGGAAGAAATCTTGAGAAAAATGAAAATACTTTGTGTCAAATTAGAAATGAAGAAAATACGCATGATGCAACTAAAACTGTAAATGATGCTATTACGGGAAGTAGGATGGAAAAAGAAGGCGATTTCTCTAGTTCAGAAATGAGAGATAAACGTAAAAATGCTAAAAAAGCTATACGAGAATTATTAACCAAAAGAGATGGGTATGACAAAGGTGAAGATAATGTAGAAATAGATGAGATTATGAATTCTTTAGAAAATGGAATTTTCTTAGGTAATCTTAATTGGGACGAGTTAGCGCAAAAATATAATTTAAATCCAGATGATTTAAGAAATGAAAAAGATGGTGCAGTAAAAGATTTTGCTGAAGCAAAAGTTTTAAAGCAAATGGCGCAAAATAATAAAGAATTAGATGAGCTTTCTGGACAAGATGGATATTATAAAATAGCATTAGAAGCATGGGCGGGTTCTAGAGCTTATCAAAATGCATTAAATTCAAATGATACTCAGTCACAACAACAGTCACAACAACAGTCTCAACAACAACCACCACAACCAACTCCTATAAATCCTTCAAATATATATAATGGTTTAGATTCAGATGAGCAGCAATATGCTTCTCAAGCTATAGAAATGAATGAAACTTATAATGAAATTCAAAATGTTAATAATAATACAGTAGAACAACTTATAGAAAATCAAACTAATGCTTCTGTTTTAGAACAGAATGGAGAATTAACTACTCAAAAAATACAAGAAAAAGAATTAGATGCTAAGAAGTCTGTTCAAAAATTATTATCTGATAGAGATTCTGTAAGTAAAGAATTAGATGATAATGAAATACTTAATATAATTGATGAAGTAACTGATGGAGTAAAAAATAATAATTTAAATATAGGGCAAATAGCTAGTAATTTTAATTTAGATGTAGATAAAGTAAGAGATGCTATAAAAGATTATGCAGAAGCTCTTATATTTAGACAAATGGCTAATATAAATAATGAATTAAATACTAAAAAGGGTTCTAATGATACGTTTAAAACAACATTACAAACAATGATTCAAAATAATAATCAAAATATCAACCAAAATACAAATCAAAATACAAATCAAAATACAAATCAAAATACAAATCAAAATACAAACCAAAATACAAACCAAAATAGCAACCAAAATACAAATCAAAATAGCAACCAAAATACAAATCAAAATAGCAATCAAAATACAAATCAAAATAATAACTCAAATAATACAAATTCACACAAATATTCTAGACAAGAATATGAAAAATCTTGGGAAAATTTAAGAGACGATATTGAAAAAGAGTTGGATCAATATATAAAAGATATAAGAAATGGTATACGAAGAAATTCAAGTTCAACACAACAAGATCAAGATAAAATTCTAAAAAAATTAAATAGTTTATTAAATTTATTACCTGGTACAGATAAGAAAAAACAATTATCTGCTAGTATGGATCCTAATAGAGATCGTTCAATTCCAAGATTTGTAAAATTGGATAATGGAGAAGTTATAACACAATCAAAAATTAAACAATTTGTAAATAGTTCAATAAAAAATGCATTACAAGCTAATAGAGAACCATCAATGAAAGAAATTTTAGATTCTATAGCTAGAAGTAAAGGTAAAACTTCTTTTGATGAATTTTCAACACAAGAAAAAACAAAAATAAAAAATATGACTGTTCGAGTACAAGTGGGAGCTGTAAATGAAACAGTTAGTTCCTTATTAGAAAAACGAGGAATAGATATAAATAATCTTGTAGAGTAAATATGAAACTTCAAAATGTTTTAAACATTTTGAAGTTTTTATTTTTTTATATAATACTATTGACAACTAAAAAAAAATCTGGTATTATAATTATGCTTTAATTTTTGCGGGAATAGCTCAGTTGATAGAGCGTCGCCTTGCCAAGGCGAAGGTCGCGGGTTTGAGCCCCGTTTCCCGCTCCAAAAATATATAGATAAGTAAAAATATCGATATGTATTTATCGATATTTTTAATATATGAAAAAGGATAATTATGTGGTTAAAAATTTCTGCATTAAGATGCGTAGATGTAAAAATAGTAAAAGAAAATAAAGTATTATATGAAGGTAATGTTGATAATGCGCCAGAAGAATTAAAAGATATGTATTATAAATCAATAACAGGAGCATATCCAATTGTTATTGAAATTTAATTGTAATTTTTTTTATTTTGCTTCATATAATATATTAAAGAAGTTATTATAATATTATTATGCATAAAAAGTTATAAATTAAAATTTGTTATAACTATAGTATAGGAGATTAATAATTGTCTATATAATTATTTTTATAATAATTTAAATAAAAAACTTTTGAATTATTTGTTTAATGAAAAAGTATTGACAATGATAATAAATTACTATATAATTATCAAGAATTTATTGGCGCCATAGCCAAGTTGGTAAGGCACGAGTCTGCAAAACTCTGATCATCGGTTCGAGTCCGATTGGCGCCTCCAAATGTGCGATGTATTCACATCGCAATGAATAATTAATAGTGAATAATGAAGAATGAATAATCTTTAATTTATAGAGAAGCACATTTGGAATTATTCACTATTCATTATTCACTATTCGTTATTCATTAATTTTTTAATTTTTAATTTTTTAATTTTCTATTTTCAATTTTTATCCAAAAAGAGTTTTTATAATGAATAATCTTTAATTTATAGAGAAGCACATTTAAAATTATTCATTCTTCATTATTCACTATTCATTAATTTTTTTATGTGATTTGTTAGTTTTATAAAATTAATAACTATTGAATTTTCGATAGTTAATTTTATTTTTTAATTACGTAAAGTAAAAAAGTAAATGCAAGTTGTATGAAAAAGCAATATTTTTTTAAATTATTATAAAAAAATAAATGATATATTGAAGAAAATCATAAAATAATATATATTACTATATGTAATTTATTATATAAAGTATTAACTAACATTTACATAGAAAAATTATAAGAAATTTTCTATGTAAATGTTATGCATAGACTTTAGAAAAATTATTAATTCTATTTCGGAGGAATTTATGTCACTTACTTTTATAAATTTTATTTCTCAGCTTTTTAGTAATCCGGCATTATTAGTTATAACTGTTTTAATAATGGGAGTAATTTTAGTAAATGGTTGGACAGATGCTCCTAATGCTATTGCTACTTGTGTTTCAACTAGATCAATTTCTCCCAAAAAAGCAATTCTTATGGCTGCTGTTTTTAATTTTTTAGGAGTTTTTGTTATGACTCTTTTAAGTTCTACAGTTGCAGAAACTATTTTTAATATGGTTGATTTTGGAGATAATAGTTCAAATGCATTAATAGCTTTATGTGCTGGTTTAGTGGCTATAGTTACATGGGCTGTTTTAGCCTGGCTTTTTGGAATTCCAACTAGTGAAAGTCATGCTTTAATTGCAGGAATATCTGGAGCTGCTATTGCGATACAACATGGAATTGCAGGTATAAATTTAAGTGAATGGAAAAAGGTATTATACGGATTAGTTATTTCTACAGTTTTAGGTTTTTTTCTAGGATTTATTATAACCAAAATAATAGAACGAATTTGTAAATATATGGATAGAAGAAAAACAATTTCTTTTTTTAAATCTACACAAATTTTTAGCGGTGCATCTATGGCTTTTATGCATGGGGCGCAAGATGGTCAAAAGTTTATGGGAATTTTTTTATTAGGTGTATTTTTAGCTAATGATATTACTAATTTAGAAGTGTTTACTATTCCAATATGGCTTATGGTTTTGTGTTCATTAACTATGACTATAGGAACTTCTATAGGTGGATATAAGATTATTAAAACAGTTGGAATGAAAATGGTTAAATTAGAACCTTATGAGGGAACAGTTGCAGATATAGCTGGGGCAGGGTGTTTATTATTTTCTAGTTTAACAGGAGTACCCGTTAGTACTACTCATACAAAAACTACTGCTATTATGGGAGTGGGAGCTGCTAAAAGATTATCTAATGTTAATTGGGGAATTGTTAAAAATATGATACTGGCTTGGGTTTTAACTTTCCCGGGATGTGGTTTACTGGGATATATTGCAACATTTGTATTTATGAAAATTTTTGCATAAGAAGG
The DNA here is from genome assembly GCA_947630235.1 of uncultured Clostridia bacterium. Classification (GTDB taxonomy): domain Bacteria; phylum Bacillota; class Clostridia; order TANB77; family CAG-508; genus Scatovivens. Next base: position 87,174 of record CANRGN010000002.1, on the reverse strand, counting down.
AGATTTAGTTATGAAGAAAAAAGATGAATTAAATTATTTTGAACAATTTTTAAAAAATTCAAATTTTGCTTTAGAATCTACAAAAATTTTAAAAGATTATATAGAGAACTTTGATTATAGGAAATCAAGAGAAATTGAAGAAAAAGTACATGAATTAGAAAATGAAGCTGATAAAAATCAACATGTAGTATTAAATTATTTAATAAAAGATTTTCTACCACCAATAGATAGAGAAGATATAATAATGCTTTGTCATAAAATAGATGATGTAATTGATGATATAGATGAATTGGTTATAAATTTAAATATTTTTGATGTAAAATCTCTTAGAGAAGATACTACAGAATTTATCGATTTATTATTAGAATGTTGTGAAAATGTAAATGAATTATTTATTAGATTTAAAAATATAAAAAAATTTGCTGAAATAAAAGAAGTGGTTATTAAAATTAATAAATTAGAAGAGCAGGGAGATATTTTGTTCCAAAAAGCAATTAGAAATTTATATAAAAATTCAAATGATCCTATAGAAATTATTATTTGGACAACGTTATATAATTGTATGGAAACTTGTTTTGATTCTTGCGAAAATGTAGCTGAATGTATTGAAGAAATAATAATGAAAAATAGTTAAAGGAGACTTTATTAAGCCTCCTTAAATTAGTGTTTTGAATTTAAAGAAATCCGCAATCTTTCCAAAATTTATATAAGTATATTATAACAAAAATAGCACCTAAAATACAAATTATCGGGTGCTCAAGAAAAATATACCACATAAACCGAAGGAAAAAATGCACAATAAAAATAAGAATGATTGTAATAATAAATTTCATGAAAACACTTCCTTAAAAAAATATAAATAATTATATCAAAAAAAATAAAAATATCAAATATTTTTGATAATAAAATAATTTTTAAAGTATAATATTTTTAAAAAATAAGATACTATATAAAGAATGAAAAAGGAGATGAAATTATTTGAAAGAAAATAATAATATTGAAATAAAAGAAGGAATTAAGTTACATTTAATTAAAACAGACTTGTTTAAAACTAATTTGGCATGTGTGCTAATAACTGTTCCACTAAAAAAAGAAGATGTAACTTGTAATGCTTTAATTCCTTTTTTATTAAGAAGAGGTACTGAAAATTTAAAAACACAATATGAAATTAGTGAAACTTTAGAAAATTTATATGGCTCTATTTTCGATTGTGGTGTTGATAAGTCTGGAGATAATCAAGTAATTAAATTTTATATGGATGGAATAAATGACAAATTTTTATTATCAGAGGAAAAATTATTAAATCAAGATTTATCCTTACTATTTGAATTAGTTTTTAATCCGCTATTAGAAAATGGATTGTTTAAATCTGATTTTTTAGAAATGGAAAAAAATAATTTGGAAAATGTAATTAAAGGAAAAATAGACGATAAAGATTCTTATGCATTTAATGATTGTCTTGAGAAAATGTATAATAACGAGGGATTTGGACTTTATAAATATGGTTATTTAGAAGATTTAAATAAAATTACTTTAGAGAAAATAACAGAAGCTTATTTTAGATTAATTAATAATGCTAAAATAGATATATTTGTATCAGGAGATTTTGATTTTAAAGAAGTAGAAGATTTTATAAAAAATAATGAAAATATTTCAAAACTTCAAGCTAGAAAACCAGATTATATAATAAATAATCCTTTAAAAGAAAATAAAAATAAAACAGAAAAAATAAATGAATATAAAGAAAAAATGAATGTAACTCAAGGAAAATTAATATTAGGTTTAAATACTTTATATACTAAAGAAAATTATAAATATGTGGGGTTAATGTATAATGCAATATTAGGAGAAAGTGCAAATTCTAAACTTTTTCAAAATGTTAGAGAAAAAGCGGGATTGTGTTATACTGCAAAAAGTAATTTTATTAAACAGAAAAGAAATATTTTTATAAAATGTGGAATAGAAATTCCAAACTATGAAAAAGCTGTAGATTTAATAAAAGTTCAAATAGATGAGATGAAAGATGGACAATTTACAGATGAAGATGTTGAGAATGCAAAAACATATATAATATCTGGAATAAAAGATATAGAAACTGAACAAGACTCAGAAATTGTTTATTATTATGGACAAGAAATGTCTGGAACTCAAGAAGATTTATTAGAATATATAGATAAAATAAATAAAGTAGGTAAAGAAGATATTATTGAATTTGCAAAAAATGTAGAGATAAATACTATTTATTTTTTAGAATCTAAAAATTCTTAATAAAATTTTAAAATTTATAAAGCTTAATTTCTAGAAAGAAGGTTTTTTATGCAAATTATAGAAAATGATAAAATAAAAGAAAAAGTTTATATAAAAAAATTGCAAAATGGATTAACAATTATGGTAATTCCTAAAAAAGGATCTCAGAAAAAATATATAATTTGGGGAGTAAATTATGGTTCTGTTGATAATCATTTTATGGTAAATGATGAAGAATTTAAGGTTCCTGATGGAATAGCTCATTATTTAGAACATAAAATGTTTGAACAAAGAAATGGAAAAAATAGTTTAGATGTTTTAACTTCACTTGGAGTTGATGCAAATGCTTATACTACTAATAATTTAACTGCATATTTGTTTGAAAGTACAGATAATTTTTACGAAGCATTAGATGAATTTATGGATTATGTACAAAATCCGTATTATACAGATGAAAATGTCGAAAAAGAGCGAGGAATAATCGAACAAGAAATTATGATGTATGATGATTATCCGGAATGGGCTATGTATATGAATGCTATGAGGCTTATGTATCATAATAATCCTATAAATATTGATATAGCTGGAACAAAAGAAAGTATTGCAAAAATTGATAAAGAAAATTTATATAGAGTATATAATAATTTTTATGTTCCTGAAAATATGGCAATTGTTTTTTGTGGTGATATAGATGAAAAAGAGATATTTGAAGAATTAGAAAAAAGAATAACTATGAAATCTAATTCGAATGATGTAAAAAGAATTATAGCAGACGAACCAGAGGAAATTGTAGAAAAAAGAAAAGAAATAAATATGGATATTAGTATGCCTATTTTTACAATTGCTTATAAAGATAAGAAATATGATGATAAAGATATGGTAAAAAGGGACTTAGCTGTTGAAATAATAATGTATATTATTATTGGAAAAAGCTCTAGTTTATATAGGAGACTTTATGAAGAAGGATTAATATACTCAGATTTTGGATTCGATTATGAATTTGCTAGAAATTATTCTCATGTTTATATTCAAGGACAAAGTTATGAGGTTGAAAAAGTAATAAATGAAATAAAAAATGAATTTGATTATTTTATAAATCAAGGAATAAGCGATAAAGATTTTAGTAGAATAAAAAGAAAATTATATGGCGACTTTGTAAGAGCTTTTAATGATGTTGCAAATATTGGAAATAATTTTATAAATAAATATTTTAAGGGTAGTAATTTGTTTGATTATATTGAAGAATTTGAAGCTTTAAATAAAGATTATGTTGAAGAGGTTTTAAAAGAAGTTTTTAAAGAAGAGAAAAAAGTTGTTTCTATTGTTAATCCTATACAGAATGAGGAGGAAAAGTAAATGGATATCATTACTTTTCCTGCACTTGGCTTAAAATTTAATTTGCAATCTATAGCTTTTAGATTTTTAGGAGTGGATATTTATTATTATTCAATTTGTATAGTGATAGGAATAGTTGTAGCTATAACTTTATGTGTTCTTAGTAAAGAAAAATTTGGATGTAAGTTTGATGAATTAATAGATATATTGATTTATACAATTGTTTTTGGATTAATAGGAGCAAGATTATTTTATATTATATTTAAATTAGACTATTATCTTGCTTCTCCAATAAGAATATTTGCAATTAGAGATGGTGGACTGGCTATTTATGGAGGATTAATTTTAGGTTCTATAGCATTAGTAGTAAAATCTAAAATGCTAAAGAAAAATCCATATGATATATTAGATTATATTGCTCCATTTGTTGCTATTGCACAGAGTATAGGAAGATGGGGAAACTTTTTTAATAAAGAAGCTTATGGAATTCAAACTAATAGTTTACTAAGAATGGGAATTTTTAATTTAGAAGGATACATAGAAGTTCATCCAACATTTTTGTATGAATCTATATCAACATTTGTCATATTTTGTATTTTAAGAATTTTACAGAAAAATAGAAAATTTAATGGTCAAATTTTATTGTCTTATTTAATTTTATATTCTTTTGCTAGATTTTTTATTGAGAATATTAGAGCAGATTCATTAATGTTAGGAAACTTTAAAATTTCTATGCTACTTTCATTTATAATTTTTATTTGTTCAATAGCTTTATATCTTAAAATAAATCATAAAGCTACAAGAAATACAAAACAAAATGTTGAAAAATGTCAATGAAATTATAAAGGCAAATGTTGGTAAATTATTGACTAAAATGTTGTAATATGTTATTTTTAAATTGTGAATGACAAATTTTAGTATATAGAGGAGAGTGGTATAATGTTAAATGATGAAATATGTAAATTAAGAAAAGAGTTAAATGACAGTATATCAAGTGGAAAAGATTACTCTGCTGTGTATGAATTAAGTGTCAGGTTAGATCAATTAATAGCAGAATTTTATAAGGCAAAATTAGTAAAATAATTGTAGAAATATATTAAATTTATATAATATATGTAGTAATATAAATTGTATGCTTGTAATATCATAATTTTTTAATTTAGTAAATTATTAAATTTTAGGGGTATGTATTATTTATGAGTAAATTATTAGAAGAAAATGAAGTATTTAAATGTTGCAGATTTAATATAGTAAAGCGAATTTTTGAAAGACAAGACGGCTTGAAGTATCATAGATTTACTGTTAATCCAGGTAATAGTGTTATAGTTCTGCCAATTACTGAAGATAATGAAATTGTTTTTATTGAACAATTAAGAGAGTCTGTTGGAAAAGTTTGTTTAGAACTTCCTGCAGGATTAATTGATGATGGCGAAACACCAGAATTTGCGGCAAAAAGAGAATTAGAAGAGGAAACAGGATTAATTTCAAATGATTTAGAACTTTTAATCGAAGGCTTTCCTTCAGCTGGTTATACTAGTGAAAAGATTTTCATTTATCTTGCAAAAAATTTTAAAGAAGGAAAGGTTCATTTAGATGAGACAGAAGAAATTATATCAACTAAGAAATTACCAATTAAAGAAGTTTTAGATTTAATAAATAAAAATTTCTTTGAAGAAATGAATTTAGTAGTTGCTGTTTTAATATATTATTATAAATTTTGTAGTAATAAGTAGGTGAAAGTATGCTTGATTCAATATTATCAAATATAAATAAACAACAAATACTAGACTTCGCTAATATTTTTTATATTCAAATTTCTATAGCTATAGTCATAGTATTTTTTGTGTTTCGATCATTATTCGCTAAAACAATTTTGGGTATTATTGATTTATTTTTAAAGAAAAAACAGAAAACATCAGATAACCCAATTTATAAACCATTAAAAAAATTTATTATAATAGTTGGGATTTATTTAGCAAGTTTAATTTTACCTTTAAATGAAAAGGTATCGTATATAATTACAGAAATTTTTAAAATTATTGTAATATTATTTGTAACCAATATTTTAACAATTTTAGTTGATAAAGATTCAATTTTGTTTAAAAAATTTTTATCAAATTCAAAAAACGAAATAGTAAATTCTTTTATATGTAAGATTACTAGAGTTATATTATGGATACTTTCTTTTATAGTTATTTTTAAAGAGCTCGGATTTGACTTAACTGGATTAGCTGCTGGACTTGGTGTAGGAAGTGTTATTATTTCACTGGCTGCTCAAGATACAGTTAAAAGTCTACTAAGTGGTGTTACTATTTTAACAGAAAAACCATTTGAAATTGGAGATTGGATTAAAGTAGGAAATTACCAAGGTACTGTATTAGATATTACTTTTAAAAGTACTAGAATAAAAGCAAATGATAATACAATTATTACTATACCTAATTCTATTATTACTGAAGAATATGTTGTAAATTGGAACAAACTTAAAAGTAGAAGATTTGATTGTACATTAAATTTACATATGGATACAACATCTGATCAAATTAGAAATTTAATGGAAAAAATTAAATTAGTTTTAAATAATAATGATAAAATAGAAGAAGATAGTGTAAATGTAGTATTTGATGAGATTGCAGCATATAGTATTGATATTAGAATATTTTTATATATAAAAGAAGCTGATTATATAAAGTATTTGAAAGTAAAAGAACAAATACATTTAGATTTAATGGAGATAATAGATAAAGAAAATATAGAATTAGCTTATCCTACTCAAACAATATATTTAGGAAATAATGAAGGGAAAGAAGAATAAAAATGGGATTTGGGCTTGCACTAGCTGGAGGGGGCTTAAAAGGAATTGCGCATATAGGAGTAATTCAAGCTCTTCAAGAATTAGGTATAAAAATCGAATATTTATCAGGAACAAGTTCTGGTAGTATTTTTGCTACCATGTTAGCTCTAGGGTATACAGTTGATGAAATGAAAGAAAGAGCATTATCTTGTGTTAGTGTATTAACAAATATAAAAAAGAAACCCATAATTAGAGCTGGTATAATTTATTTTACAAAAAGAAAACTAGATTTACCAGGATTAATGCCAGGTGAAAATGTAGAAGAAATAGTGAAACAATTATTGAAAGAAAAAAATATATATAATATGAATGATATTAGTTTACCATTTGCAATTGCTACTGTAGATACAATTTCAACAAAAGAATGTATATTTTTATCTAAAAATATAAATATTCAAAATGATGATATTGATTATTTATATAATGCACCAATTGAAAAGGCAGTTCGAGCTAGTATGGCATTTCCAGGTATTTTTACAACTTGTAATTATGATAAATATAATTTTATAGATGGTGGAACCAAAGATAACTTACCTATACATATTTTAAAGGATATGGGAGCTACTAAAACACTAGGAATAAGTTTTAAAATAGATGACTATATTCCAAGTAATGATCCAATGTCTATATTATTAAGAACAGTTGATATATTTTCTTTAAAAGATGTAAGAAATGCTCAAAAGGAAGCTGATTTAGCAATTGAGATAGATGCAAGTTCAGCAAGTTTACTTAAGGTAGATGATATAGAGGCTTTAGTTAAAATTGGATATAATACTATTATTAATCAAAAAGATAAAATTTTAAAAATATTAGAATAAAATTATTTGGCGACCAAAGGTCGCCATATTTTTTAAATTTTAGGAGGAATTTATGAAAGCTTTAATTACAGGTGCTTCATCTGGAATAGGAAGAGATATTGCAAGATATATGTCTAATTTAGGTTATGATTTAATAATTGTTGCAAGAAGAAAAGATTTGTTAGAAGAATTAAAAAATGATTTAAAAACAAAAGTAATAGTAGAAGTTTGTGATGTGAGTAATAAAGAAAATTGTATTAGCTTATTTAATAAATATAAAGATATTGATATTTTAGTTAATAATGCTGGATTTGGAGTTTTTGGAAATTTTACACAAACAGATTTAACTACAGAACTAAATTTAATAAACACTAATATTGTCGGTTTACATGTATTAACAAAATTATATAGTAAGGAAATGGAAAAAAGAAATAAAGGTAATATATTAAATGTTGCTTCTATTGCTGGATTTATGCCAGGTCCACTTATGGCTACTTATTATGCATCAAAAAATTATGTAATTGCGTTATCAAGAGCTATAAATAAAGAATTTAAAAAGAAAAAATGTAATGTAAAAGTTAGTATTTTATGTCCAGGACCTGTAGAAACAAATTTTAATAATGTAGCTGGAGTAAAATTTGGAATTAAGCCTTTGAGTAGTGAGTATGTGGCAAAATATGGAGTAAATGGTATGCTTAAGAATAAAGAAATAATAATACCTGGAATTACAAATAAATTAGTTAGGTTATCTACTAAAATTTTTCCTTGGAAATTCATGTCTGGTGTAGTATATCATATGCAATCTAGTAAAAAATAAATAAAATAAGTTGAAAAAAAATATGATTAAGGATATAATTTTATATATTATAAAATAGGAGTGATAGATTTGGCTAGTAATGATACTATGATGCAGTATTTTGAATGGTATTTATCTAGTGATTCTACACTTTGGAAAACGGTTACTAAAGAAGCAAGTAAACTTTCACATTTAGGTATAAATTATATATGGCTTCCACCAGCTTATAAAGGAGCAGGTGGAGTAGGTGATGTAGGATATGGAGTATATGATTTATATGATTTAGGTGAGTTTTATCAAAAGGAAACAGTACCTACAAAGTATGGAACAAAAGATGAATATTTAGATGCAATAAAAGAACTAAAAAATAATAATATAAAGGTAATAGCAGATATTGTTTTAAATCATAAACTTGGAGGAGATGAAACTGAAGAGGTTATTGCAATTCAAGACGATTTTGCAAATAGAAATGTTAGTATTTCTGGTACAAAAATGATTAAAGCTTGGACAAAATATACTTTTCCTGGAAGAGGCGATACATATTCAAATTTTAAATGGGATTGGACTCATTTTCATGGAGTAGATTGGGATGAAGAAACTGGTTCTACATCTATATATAAATTCTACGGAAAAAAATGGGATAAAGATGTAGATGATGAAAATGGAAATTATGATTATTTAATGGGAGCTGATATTGATTTAAATAATACAGATGTTATAAATGAGTTAATAAACTGGGGATTATGGTATTATGACTTTACAGGAGTTGACGGATTTAGATTAGATGCAGTTAAACATATTAGAGCAGATTTTTTTCCAAATTGGCTTGGACAAATAAGAGAACATGCTGAAAAGAATTTATTTGCTGTTGGTGAATATTGGTCTATGAATATAGATAAATTAAAAAGTTATATTGAAAAATCAGAAGGAGTAATGTGTTTATTTGATGTGCCATTACATTATAATTTCTATAATGCATCTAGAAGCAATGGCGAATTTGATATGTCTAAAATTATGGAAGGAAGTTTAGTAAATGAATTTCCTGAAAAAGCAGTAACCTTTGTAGATAATCATGACACAGAACCAGGACAAGCTTTAGAATCTTGGATTTTAGATTGGTTTAAACCTTTAGCATATGCTTTAATATTACTTAGAGATAAAGGCTTACCATGTGTTTTTTATGGAGATTATTATGGGATCCCAGAAAAAGACGTAACTCCAAAAAATGTTATTTTAGATAAATTATTGAAAGCAAGAAAATATTTTGCTTATGGAGATCAAGAAGATTATTTTTATGATAAAGATAAAATAGGATTTGTAAGAAAAGGAAATTATGAACATCCTGATTCTGGCTTAGCCGTAGTTATGACTAACAGAATGGGTGGGGTTGTAAGAATGAATATAGGAAAAAAATTTGCAAATACTATTTTTTATGATTGTTTAGGAATGGTTGAAAATAAGGTTTATATAGATGAAGAAGGATTTGGCGATTTTTCTTGCTTAGATGGAAGCGTTTCTGTATGGATAAAAGATGGGCAATATGTAAATTAAAAAATTGGGATATTAGTATCCCAATTTTTTATTTGTTCAGTATGAAAGTTCTGTAGCTAGGCTGAATAAAAGCATTGCACACAATTTTTGTCAAAATTGGCGCACGAACAATTTAACGTGAACTTTGCAATATATTTTTGTAGTCTGACATAAGAAGATGTTCACTATTGTTCTTTTTCTAATACATTCATAATTTGTGATAATGAAATAGGACCTTCTCTTAAGATATTTATATCATTTGAACTACAATCTATAATTGTACTTCCTTTTCCAAATGAAACATTTCCTTCCATCATTCCACTTAAGTTAGGGCAAGCGTTTTCTATTTCATCTAAATTAGTACATGTTGGCTTTCCACTTTGATTAGCACTACTCATAAATAGTGGAGAACCAGTTTTTCTTATGAGTTCTTCAAGAGCTTTTGAAGTTGCCATTCTTACTGCAATTGTTAAACCACCATTATTTACATAATCTGGAATTTCAGGCCTTTTTACTAAAATTAAAGTAATTGGTCCTGGCATAAATGCATGAATTAATTTTTCTGCTTTTTCATTTACAATAGCAATACTTTTTATTTGTTTTTCGTCCATGCACATAATAGGAAATAATTTATTTGAAGGACGATTTTTAGTTATAACTAAATTATCATAAGCCTTTTTTGAATTCATACGAGCACACACTCCATATACAGTGTCAGTAGGAACACTTATTACTCCATCTTTTTTTAGTATTTCTGCAAGTTCAGTTATTTGGTTTGGTTTATATCTTTTCATTTTTACTCCTATTTATATGTTTTTGAAAACAAGTGGAGGCCAAAGGGACGGAACCAAAGAGACGTGTGGTCTCATTCCTTTGATCTCCCAAATATTTTAGTTATTTAAGTTTTTATTGGTAACATATTTATTTATTGTTTTAACAACTTCATTATGTACTTTACCATTACTAATAATAGCTCCATTTATACTCTTATCATATCGTTGTTCGTTTCCGAATAAATCTGTAACTTTTCCTCCAGCTTCTTCAACAATGATTTTAACAGCAGCGATATCACAATTTTTATGTTTTGAACCAGGGAAAACTGCAAGACAAAAATCTCCAGTTGCAACACACATACAAGCTCTTATAACACTACCTATGCCAATAAAATATGTTTTTTCACTTAATTCTTTAATTACTTCATAAATATTATATTCTGCTGTAGGCCATATATCAAAATGGCATACTGTTTTCATTCCATCAAGTTCATAATTATTTACAGTTATTTTTTCACCATTTTTATAAGCACCTTTTCCTTTAATAGCTGTATATAGGTTATTTGTGAATGGATCTAAAATCACACCAATTAAAGGCATACCATTTACAGCTAATGCAAGTGAAAAAACCGCTACTGGAATATGTCTAGCATACATAGCAGTTCCATCAACTGGGTCACATATCCATAAATAATCACTTTTACCAAATTGTTCTTCTTCACCATCTACACTATGAGTAGGATATTTTTCTTTTACTTTTTCTATTAAATATGAATTTATTTCTTTATCAGCTAATGTTACAATTGTTTTATCTCCTTTGTAACTTGCACCATTATTATGATTAAAATATTTAATCATAATTTCACCAGCATAATTTGCAATATCTTTTGCAAATTCTAAATATTCTTCTAATTTATAATCATTAAAATCCATGTTAAATCTCCTTTATTATTTTAGAATTATGTTATATATTATAATATCATAATTATTATTGTAATCAAGATAAAAATTAAATTTTATAAAAAATGGACGAAGGGAACGTAGCTTTTGGCTCGCAAAAAAAAGACAAAGAGACAAATTTTTTTTCGAGCCAAAAGCTACGTCTTCTTCGTCCAAAATTTTATTTTTATGTTATAATATCTTTAAAGGAAATAATTTTATAAAGTAAATATTAAATAGTAAAAATAATTTGAGGAGTAATGTATATGATAAGAGAAGTTGAAACATATTTTTTATTATTTTTGATTTATTCTTTTTTAGGTTGGTTTATGGAATCTGTTGGTGGTATATTAAATGTTAAAAAATTTGTAAATAGAGGTTTTTTAATTGGACCATATTGTCCAATATATGGAGTAGGAGTTATTTGTCTTACTATACTACTAAAAAAGTATAAAGATGATATTATTGCATTGTTTTTTTTATCAATGATAGTGTGTGCTGTTTTGGAATATTTTACAAGTTATATTATGGAAAAAATTTTTAATGCTAGATGGTGGAATTATGGAAATAAAAAATTTAATATAAATGGTAGAATCTGTTTAGAAACTACTATTCCATTTGGATTATGTGGATGTCTATTTTTACTTGTTATAAATCCCTTTTTTATTAAATATATTAATTTAATTCCAAATCTTGCTTTATATATTTTATGTTCTATAATTGCTATTGGAATGTTTATTGATTTTATAATTTCGTCATCAATAATTATCAATTTTAAAGTTGAAACAAAAGAAGTTAAAGATAATACTGATGAAATTTCTAGTAGAGTAAAAGATGTTACAGATGAGATTTCAGAAAAAATTAAATTAGATACAAAAAATTTAGTTAGAAATATTAGATTAAATACTAATAAATTAAAACCAAATTTAAAATATACAGGTAAAATAAAAATATTGAGTACTTCAGATGTTAAAGAAATAATGATTAAGAAAAAACAACAATTAGAAGAAAGAATTCAGAGTAATAAAATGTTGTTGCAATTAAAATTAGAAACTTTAAAACAATATAGAACAGCTAAAATTAAAGAAAGATTTGAAAAAAAATCAAGATTTCATCAAAGATTGCTAAAAGCATTTCCTAATTTTGAAATTGGAAAAAAATAGACAAGGAGAAAGACAAGGGGACGGGTTTTTTGTCTCGAAAAAAGAAAAATTCCGTCCTCTTGTCTTTCATTGCTATGTCCCTATGGTAAAAATAAAGGAAAATATGTAGTAATATTTTAATTAAAATGCTATAATAATTTTGTAATTAATAGAAAAGGTTAAAATGTATAAATAATATGGATAGAATTGAAGTAAATGGATATAGTGAAATAATTGAAAATGCAAAGTTGACAGATTCTGATGTACAAAAAATGTTGGACGGAATAATGCCGAATTATTTATTAAGAGAAGGATTATGTGGAAGGGATATAAGTAAGTGGGATTTATCAGAATTAAGTCCTAAATTTTTTAGAAAATTATGTTTTGATTCAAACACTAAATTTTCAAAAGAACAAATTCAAAAGTTTAATCCTGAAAAGTTACTTAAAATGGTAAAAAATCCATCTCAAGATATTTGTAGATTGCATAGTCAGGGAATTACTGGTCAAGGTTTAAAAGTGGCTGTTATAGATACAAATATAGATAGTAAGCATGAAATTTTTTTGAATAGAAATATTCATATGAAAAGTAGTAATAATATGGGAGAAGCAGAAGCTCACGGCTTAACAGTTGTATCTGCACTTTCACAGATTGTACCTAGCGCTCAAATTGATTATTATCCATATGATAAAAATGATAAAAAAAATAAAGATAATATTAGAGAAGAAATAATTGATGAAATTATAGAAAGTGGAATAAAAATTATTTCTATGTCTAGTTCATTTGATAGTGAAGATATAAGAAAAAGGGTATTAGAAAAATGTAAAAAAGCTGGTGTAACTTTAATAGACCAACCAGCTTTTGTAGAACATTTTACATTTTGTTTTAGAGATATAAATGAAAATGGAGAAGAACATTTTGAAGAGGCTTTTATGGAGCCAGAAACAGCAAGTCTATCAGAAGCAAATTGGGAAGAATATCAAGCTCTATTAAAAAAATACAGTGTTGAAGATAGAAAATCTTTGAGTGAAAAGATAAAATTAGATTCAAATATTAAAGAAGAAGTTAGAACAATTATATTAAAAAGATTAGAAAACTTTGGAGAGTTATTGGTTTGTAAATCTTATGAAGGTGAAGGCGGAGTGAGACATATTTCAAAAAAGAAAACAATTCAAGAAGAAATAGAAAGAAAAAAAGGGGAAGAAAAACCGATAGAAATTCATTGTGGTGGAAGAACTTTTGCATCACCAGATGGTTAAAAATATTGGGGTACATGTTCTAATAGTTATACTATTCCACAAATTTCTGGTATGTTTGCTTTAGCAAGACAAATATCTCCTGATTTAACTTTTGAAGAATTTTCAAAAGTTGCAAACCAAACATCAATGCAAATTGCTAGTGATGGGTATGATAGATTGGTTATTTCACCAGAAGAGTTAATTGAACAAGTTAAACAGCTAGAAGAATTAAAAAAAATAGAATTTTTTCATGATCAAAAGAGTGATGAAACTTTTCAATTAATAGAGTCAGGATTAATTACAATATCTAAAGCAGATGTGGTACGAGTAGCTAGAAAAGATGAAGTGGTCATGGAAAAAGAGAATGCAATTCAAGGTAGAAAAATAAATGATAGGGATAGCCAGTTAAAACAAGAAAATACGCAAAATTTTGAATAAAAACAAATTGAAAGAGTGAAATTTATGACTAATGAAAAAAATATTCAATATAAAAAAGCTTATGTTGAATTAAATGAAATATTAAAATTTTTATCCAAAGAGCAAAACCTAATACTAATATTCCTAAATTATCTCTCTATATAGTATCAAATTGAGAAATAGGTAAAGGAATTGAAATCTTAAATCAAAAAAATTGTAAAACTAGTTAAAATTTTTATATTAAATATTGAAAAATGCCCAGAAAAACGATAAAATTATGAAAATTAAATTTCAAGTATGTTTCAAAAATGAATAAAAATTTTTTATGTATTAATAAAGGAAATGGTTAAAAATGATTATAGAAAAAATTAAAAAAATATATAAATCAGATAAATTTCCAATATATATTTTTTTGTTTATATTAGCAATAATACATATAAATATAAATTTAGAAGGTGATGACATTTGGTTTTCAACTTGTTGTCAAAATACAACTTTTTTTGATTACATGGTAAATAGATACCAAACATGGTCATCAAGAATATTAATTGAAATATGTTTTGTAATGTTTTGTGAATTTCTACCACTATATATATGGAAAATTTTAAATATTGCAATGTTTTATCTTTTAGCATATTCAATATCTGAGCTATTTATAGAAAAAGACAAAAGAAAATATAATACTATAATATGTATATTGTTATTATGTATACCTTTAAGTATGTTAAGGAGTGCTGGCTGGGTTGCAACAATGAATTGTTATTTATGGACATCTGCAACAGGTTTATATGCAATGATTCCATTAAAAAAGATTGCAAAAAATAAAAACATAACAATTTTACAAGCGATAACATATATTTTAGCTACTTTATATGCAACAAATCAAGAACAAGCAGCAGGAATATTATTTATAGTTTACACGATTGGTATAATTTATTTATTAAAGATTAGAAAGATAAAAATAAATAAAACTAAAGTAACAATTTTTATTAATTATTTAATAGTAATATTATGGCTAATTTTAATATTAACATGCCCAGGAAATAGTATTAGAAAAGTACAAGAAGAAGATACATGGTTTCCAGGTTATTCTAATTTATCAATTATACAAAAATTAGTTATTTGCATAACTTCAATGATGAGTTTTATGATAGATAGAATATTATTTCTTATTTTAGTAATATTGTTAGCATGTTCAATATACAGAAAGAGGAATGAATATAATATTATACAAAAAGTAATTGGATATAGTTCACTGATATTAACTTCATTGTATAAATGTATTATTATAATTTTAAATATTATTAATATGCAACAAATAATGGATAATCAAATTTTTAATATTGCAAGAGTTCTTATATATGGATTAATATTAGCAACAATAGGACTAAGCTTAATAGTAATATTTAAAAAGGAAAAGTGTGTTTTAGCTGTATTAATTTACTTTTGTGGTATAATAAGTAGAATTGTAATGTTAGTATCACCAACAGTTTTAGTTTCAGGAGAAAGAACGTCAACATTTTTATATTTATCATTTATATTGATAGAAATTCTATTATTAAAAGATAGACAAGGAGAGCCAAAGGAAGAAAATGAGACGTAGTTTTGAGACAAGTGGAGCCGGAGTTTTTAGACCAAAACTCCAGTTCTACTTGTTTGTTTTTATTAAGTAGTAATGTTCTCTGTAGCTAGGCTGAATAAAAGCATTGCACACAATTTTTGTCAAAATTGGCGCACGAACCAATTATCGATAAAAATGTATTTTATAAAGTAAATAGTATTCTAGAAAAAAGAGCAACAAATACAAACTAAAATATGACTATTTACTTAGAGGATTACTTTATTGTCATAATTGCAAAAGAAAATTACAAATAGTTCTTAAATAGAATTCAAAATCACATCCATATATAACTTGTGCAGGTCATAAATTAAGAGGTTGTTATCCATTAAATATTAATTACGGAAATTTAGAAAAATATATTATTTATTTGGTAAAAAATATAGTAAATTTTTGTGCTGACAAAGAAATTTTTTATTCATTTTATAAAAAATAGCAGAATAAAAATTTTAATATAAGAGAAGAATTTAAGAAAAAAATTGTACAATTAGATAAAACAATATTTGAAATAAATAACAATTTAGATAATATGTATATGGCTAAATTAAAAGGTGTTCTTTTGGAAGAAGATTATATAAGATATTCTAAAAAATTTATTTTTGAAAGAACAAATTTTATAAAAAAAGGAAGAATTACAGCAAAAATTAACTCAAACAGAGGAAAAAAGTGAAATCGTTAATAAAATGATTGAAGTTTGCCTAATTTTGTATTATAATATCCATCAATTAAAAGTTTTCAAAAAGTAAATAATAATATAATATATTAAGGAGAATGTGGTGGCATATATGGGGAGAGAAGTAACCATTAGAAGTTTGACTCAAAAAGTAGAAAGTGCATCAACAGATTTTGAGAAAGCAAATACGGAATTAAAAAGGAGAATCTTATGTCAGCAAAAATTGATTTACATATCCATACAACAAAATCAGATGGATTTTTTACGCCAAAAGAAGTTATAGACGAGGCTGTAAAAAATGGATTATCTACTATAGCTATTTCAGATCATGATACGATAGAAGCATATAATGAAGAATTATTTTTATATGCAAAAGAAAAAAACATAAAGATTATAAATGCAGTAGAAATATCAACAAGAAGTAATAAAGTTGGTATTCATGTGTTAGGTTATAACTTTGATTTAAACAATACAGAATTAAAAGAAAAATTATACAAAATAAGAAATGCAAGACATGAATATTTATATAATGTTGCAAAGAAATTAGAACAATTAGATTATTTGGTAAATATTCAAAAATTAAACGAAATTGATTCTGTTACAAAGGCACATATTGCGTTAGATATTGTTAATAATGAAAAGAATAGAGAAAAACTTATTCAAGACTTTGGACATATACCTAATAAAGGAGAATTCATTGAAACTATTATGAATGAAAATTGTCCGGCATATGTAAAAAAAGAAACAGTAACACCAAAAGAGGCAGCTCAAATTATTAGAAAAGCAAATGGAAAAGTTGTTTTAGCTCATCCAGTTGCATATATTCATGAAGATAATTTAACTGAAAAAGATATATTAGATATTGTAGATGACATGAAACCAGACGGAATTGAAGCTAATTATATATATGTTGACCGAAATAATAAGCAAATTGATGAAATAGAAAAATGGAATAATTTTGCAAAATTAAATAACTTATTTGTTACAGTTGGATCTGACTTTCATAATAAAGATGGTGTTAGACCTGAAATAGGTTTTGTAAATACTAAATTTTCTTTAGAAGATAAAGTGGTAAATGAAATATTAGTTAATTTATATAAATAATGTCAAAGTTTATATAATAAGTTGGCTGAAATATCTTTAAAAAATTAATATAAACTAATATTCAAAATTATAATATACTAGAAAAAAATACAAGTATGGATTTATAAATGAGAATGGAAAATTTTATATGAATCTGATAATTAACTGATATATCAATTATATTAGCTAATTATAGTTAATATTATTAAGAAAAAAGAGCCTATAATAAATTTAAAATTATAGACTCATATTTTTTATATAAATAGATAATAAACAAAAAATTGATGGAAATTTAAAAACCAAAAATCAAATGGAATAGATTCGGGATGATGAATAATTTTAAAAATTTAGCAGAAGAATTTATTTTTAAAGAGATAATTTATAAATAAAAATACACCTATCTGAACTCTAACAAGCACTGAATTTTTACTCTCTAGTCGAAAAATTCGTATTATGTGGCAAGCCCCAATCCCCTCATAATTTTTAAGAATAAATTGATAAAACTTATTAAATTTGATATAATTTTTTTAGAATAATAAAAGATATAAATTAAAGAATATTACTAATATGCAAGTAAAAAATTTTTTGAAGAAAGGGGGAAAAATGATAAATAATGTAGAAGAATTATTAAAAGAAGCTGAAAAAATAACAGACAAAGAAAATAAAGTGAAATTTATTATGAATTATTTTTTAGAGAATGTAAAATATAATTATGCATATTTATTTGCAAAAGGTTATGCAGGAGGAGACATTACTGCAGTTTCAAATCAATATGGTATAGCATTCAATAAAACAAGAGATAACGGAGATCAAGAGTTTGCCTTAACTCAGAAAGTTATTGAAGGAAATTCTAGAATATTTGAAGATATTTTAAAATTAAGAGATGATAATAGCGGTAAATATGAAGAATTTATAGCACAACTAAGGGAATATATAACTAGAGAATTAAATAAACATTTGGAAAATGATATAATTGTATCTGAAACTGTGAATACACTTATGCAAAGAATAATGGCAGATTTGAAAAAGACACAAAAAATAAATTATAATGGTGAAGAATTTTTAATAAACTATGATATTTCAAAAGTGCTTATAGACTATTTTTTAAATCCAAATGAACATTTTCCAGCAGAATTTAATAATGGACTAATTGTTAATGGTGTTTGTCAAAACTATGCAGATTATTTAGTACCATTATTACAAAAAGCAGGAATTGAAGCACATAGAGTTGATGGTACAAGTGAAATGGGACATGCATGGGTTATTGCTAAAGTTGGAGATGAATATAAATCTATTGATTTGACAAGAGCTGTTTTTATAAGAGATGGATTTTTGGGGATACCTAAAGAACAAAAAAGTGAAGATTGGCTATATAGCAATGTAGAAGATATTTTTAGAATGCAAGAAACGAGGAGAATTACAGAAATTGATGGAAAATTATTACCAAATATAATTAATGCACAAAATTTTAACGATGAAGCTTTTAAGAAGATGATGGAAGAACAGGAAATTGATGATGCAACATTAAAAACATTCTTAAAGAAAGGATTAGAAAGAGGAATAACGGAAACAGAAGCTTTAAGTGCAGAGAAAAATGAAACAACTAAAGAAAGAGAGGAAAAAATAAATGAATGATACATATAGATGTAGTTATGTAGAAGTATTAGAAATCTTAAAACATATTCCTAAAAAAGATTACGAAAAAATTCCAAAAGAAAAGATTGAATTTTATAAAAATAATATGGATAAAAATTATAGATATATTTATGATGAAATTAGCCCTAAAACTTTAAGAAAAACAGATACAATTCTAATTAATTTATATAAAAATTACATTGCAACAGCTGAAGAAAAAATAAAAATAGAGCAGATTCTAAAATTGAACGAAAGAAAATTAGAAAACTAGAAACGATAATTATATAATTCAAATAATTTGTTTAAAGATCAAAAAGAAGAAACACAAATTAATGATATAAGTACATTGTTATAAAGATACAGATGAGCAAAGAAAAGAATTATTTAGCAAAATAAAACGAGATAATTATAATGTTATGAAAGAAAATGTTAAATAAATTTAAATTATTTTGAGGAAAGTGAAAATTTGACTAATCGAAAATTTAGTATTTTGAAATTCGAAAAAAATAATATAAGAAAAACAGACGTAGTAAATATTTGAATTTAAATTTCAAATATTTACTACGTCTGTTTAACTACAAGTTTATTGCACCATTCCTAATACTAATATTCCTAAATTATCTCTATATATAGTATCAAATTGAGAAATAGGTAAAGGGTTTGTTCCAGATCCAGCTTCTATTGTAAAACCTGGTTTTCGATATTTATAAATAAACCAATCTTTATATCCGGCAAAGCTTGATTCATAAGGTGTATCTTCTAAGGTATAACCAGAAACTCTTGAGAAGTTTTGTGCAATATTGAAGCTTTCTTCTGGAGTATAATCTTGATATTGCCAGTAAATTACTTCACCTTGAGTATGATAAGATATAACTAAACTAAAATTGTTTTCAATAGTAAAATTATATAATGCAATAGCTTCTGGAGCAGTAAGTGGACCATATCCCACAAAATCTCTAGGAGCTGGCTTATCAAATCCTTGTGCATATTTTATTTCTTTAGCTCGATCCCAATCTGCTGGAAATTGGAGGTTTAAATCCACACCTACAATATTTGCTTTCCAGCCACTAGTAAATGGTATATCTGGAAAGTTTGAAGAAATTTTTTCTGCATTTGTATAGAAATTTGAAGTTGTAGATAAATTTCCAGTAACTAAATCTACACCATCAATATTTACCATAGGTACAATATAAAGGCTTACATCATTAAAAAGATTTGCTGGTTCATATCCAAATATTGTTACATTGTTTACGTAAGCTTTACATAGTATTTCTAAAAATTTCATTAACAAAGGAGTAGTAATCCATTCATTAGCATGAATACTTGCATTATAAAATATTTTTTTTGAACCATTTCCAAACCTTATAAAAGGTATTTCATTTCCAATTACAGTTCGGCCTATTGTTCCAATTTCTAGAAAAGGATATATTGTTTTTAGAGACTCAACATTTTTGTAAAGAATTGTTGAAGTGTAACTAATATCAGTAAAAACAACAGAGCTAAATGGAATTATTATTTTACTTCCAATGAGTAGATTATTTGAATTTATATTTGGATTTGCTGTTATTATAGCATTAGTGGTAGTTGAATAACGATTAGCTAATTTGTATAATGTATCTCCTTTTTCAATAGTATAAACTATGTATCCATTAATATAAGGAGCTAAAGCGTTCCATGTTTTTGGTCCAACAATTCCATCTTGTGAAAGTTCAAATTCTCTTTGAAATCTAATTACAGCATTCCCGAGTTTGAGGTCCAAAAATTCCATCAATATTTCCATTATAAAATCCTAATTTTTTAAGTATACTTTGAAGTAATTCAACTGTAGGTCCAGTTGAATTTAATTTTATTGTTTCCATAATTATCACCCTGAGATATAATATGATTATAAAAAAAATTATGTTAATGAAATTTGTAAAAGATAGTAATTTTTATAAATTACTTGTCTTTTTTTATATTATAGTATAAAATACTAAAAAATATATAATTTGGATTGATGTAGTTATTGGATTTTCAAAAGAAAAAGAGGTTAAAATAATGTTTGAAATAAAAGAGATGCAAGAATTAGCAGAAAAAAAAGAGTATATTAAAATATTTAACTATTTTCATAATGAATATACAAATTTAATGCATGATTTTTTAGTTAGGCATGATATTAAAGTCAATGATGATGATTGTTTAATAAATTACATTATAAAAACGAGAGTTTTTATGCCTGAATATTCTTATTATACAATTCCAATAGTAAATGTTTTGTATAATGATAATATTCCAGAGCAAAAAAAGTATGAGCTAATTACAAATACATATTCTTTTGTAAAACAAATATTTAGTAAATAAAATAATTATTTTTGTGAAATATTATAAAAGAGGGGTACTAATGAAAAAATTTGAAGAAGTGGCTATGACAGAAAATAACCAAAATTGGAAAAGAGCTGTTAAAAGAGAAGAAGAATTATATAATTCGATTTATAGTAATACTTATGAAAGAAGTGAATTTGATAGAGATTATACAAGAGTTTTACATTCTAACGCATATAGAAGACTAAAACATAAAACTCAAGTATTTTTTGCACCTGAAAATGATCATATATGTACTAGATTAGAGCATGTTAATTTAGTGGATTCTATAAGTCATTCAATTGCAGAAAATTTAGGATTAAATACAGAACTAACAAAAGCTATTGCAATTTCTCATGATTTAGGTCATAGTCCTTTTGGGCATCAGGGAGAGAAAATTTTATCTGTAATATCAGAAAGAGAATACAATGAAAAATTTTGGCATGAAAAAAATGGATTACATTTTGTTGATGATATAGAACTTTTAAAAGATTATGATGGTGTAGAAAGAAATTTAAATTTAACTTATGCAGTAAGAGATGGCATAATTTCTCATTGTGGAGAAGTTGATGAAAATGGTTTAAAACCTAGAAAAGAATATATAGATTTAGAGCAAGAATACAAATATTTAAATCAATATGCACCATATACTTGGGAAGGTTGTGTAGTTAAACTAGCTGATAAAATATCATATATTGGAAGAGATATCGAAGATGCGATTCAAATGCATTTGTTAACAGAGAAGGAAGTAAATAGGCTTGATAGTATAACATCTAGTGTTAAAATAAATAATTCGAACATTATTAGTTATTTTATAAATGATATATGTGAAAATAGTAATATAGATGATGGTTTAAAGTTATCAGAAGAAGCTTTTAAAACAATGAATTTAATAAAGAAATTTAATTATGAACATATTTATTTAAATGAAAAAATAAAACCTATGATAAGGTATTTTACTGTTTTAATGAATGAATTATTTTATGTTTTAAAGCAAGAATATAATGGAATAAATACATTGAAAAATTTAAAAAAGATGAGTCGTTATTATCCAATGTTATCTGAACAATTTTCAGATTGGTTAAAAGATTATATAAAATATGAAGGCAGAAATGATGAAAATTATTCAAATAAAATTATTTATGATTTGCACAAACCAGAAGATTACTATAGAGCAATAATTGATTATATTTCAGGAATGACAGATAACTATATTGTTAAAGTTTATAAAGAAATAATTAGTTTTTAAATAATAATTTTCAAGGAGGAGTTAAATGGAATATAGATTTAAACCTAAATGGGTATGTTCACAAGAAATTGTGATAAATGTTGAAAATGGAGTGATTCAGGAAGTAAAATTTATTGGGGGTTGTCCTGGAAATACAGTAGGCGTTGCTTCTCTTTTAAAGGGAATGAAAGTGGAAGATGCAATAAGTAGGCTTAAAGGAATCGACTGTGGTGGAAAAGGCACATCATGTCCTGATCAATTATCAAAAGCATTAGAAGAAATAATAAAAAAATAAAAAAATTGCACCATAAATGTTAGATAAAAAATCTAATATTTGTGGTGTTTTTTTATTCAGTAGGAAATTTTTCTGTAGATGGGCTTAAGTAAAAGCATTGCACACAATTTTTGTCAAAATTGGAGCGCAAACAATTTAATGTGGACTTTGCAATATATTTTTGTAGTATGACATAAGAAAATGTACAATATTGTTTTATATAACGTAAATTATAAAGTATATCAGTTATTTTATAGATTTATATAAATTAAAATAATCTTCAAGAGTTAATTTTTCACCTCTGATATTTAAGTCAATATTTAGTGAATTTAATATATCTATAATTTCTTGCTTATTTTTAAATAAATTACTATTACTTAAAGAATTTACTAAAGTTTTTCTTTTTTGCAAAAATGCACTTTTAATAATATCAAAAAATAATTTTTCATTTTCGATTTGTAATCTAGGTTCTTTTAAAATATCTAATTTTATTACAGCTGAATTTACTTCTGGGGCAGGAATGAAGGATGTTTTTGGAACATCTAGAACTATTTTTGCATCTGAATAATAATTTATGCTATAAGTGATTGCTCCAGTATCTTTTTCACCAGGAGTTGTACAAAGCCTTTCTGCCACTTCTTTTTGAACCATTACAGTTATACTTTTTAAATTTAATTTTTCTTCTAATAATTTCATAATTATTGGTGTTGTAATATAATATGGTAAGTTTGCTACTACCTTTGCATTTTTCAAATTTGTATTTTCTATATTAGATTTAATTAAATTATATAGATCTACTTTTAATACATCATTATTTATTAGTTCGAAATTATTGTATAAAGAAAATCTGTCGTTTAGAATTTGTATCATTTTTGAATCTAATTCAATAGAAATAACTTTTCCTGCATTTTTTATAAGTTTTGCTGTTAATGTTCCTAGTCCAGGTCCTATTTCTATAATTAAATCATTTTGATTAACATCAGCATTTTTTATTATTCCATCTATAATTTCATCATCAATTAAAAAGTTTTGACCATATTTTTTATTAGCAGTAATATTATATTTTTTCATTATGAACTTTGTTTCTGATAAA
Source organism: uncultured Clostridia bacterium (assembly GCA_947630235.1). Lineage (GTDB taxonomy): Bacteria > Bacillota > Clostridia > TANB77 > CAG-508 > Scatovivens. Next base: position 63,162 of record CANRGN010000002.1, on the reverse strand, counting down.
GCATTCATTATATATATCCCTTCAACAAATAATATTTAGAATATTTTATCATGAACAAGAAAATATTACAACAAAATTCTTGATATAAAAAAAATGTAATGATATAATTTTTGATATAGATTAATTTTAAGAAAGAGAAATAAAAATGATTACTTTTTATGATATTTTAAAAATTCCAGAAGATGCATCAATTGATGAAATTAAAAACGCATATAATGAATTAAAAGATAAATATGAATCATATTTACTTATCCCTGAAAAAAAAGAAAAAGCTGAAAAATTTTTAAGTAAATTAGAGATCGCGTATAAAGTGTTAGGAAGAGAAGAAACTCGAAATTCTTATGATAAAGATTTAGTAAAGATGAGAAATGATGAGCTTATGAATAATCTTCAAAGAAATACAGTTGAGTATAATAGAGAATTTGAAAAAGAAAATCAAGAAAGATTACAAAATGAGATAGAAGAAAAAGAAAAACAAAAAAGAGAAGCTGAAGAAAGGATAATACAAGAAAAGTTAAAGCAAGAAAAATTAAATCAAGAAAAGTTAAAAAAACAGAAGATTATTGAAGAAAACAATTTAAAACAAAGAAAATTAAAGGCTATACAAGAATCAATAGAAGATCAAGTAAAAAAACAAAAAAAACAGTTTGAATTAGAACAAAAAAGTAAAGAGATATTAAGAAAAACAATTGAAAAAGAATATAAAAAATCTGTTAGAATTACTAAATTTAAATCTTTATTTATAAAAATTATATCTATTATAGTTTTATTGGTAATAGTTTTTTTAATATCACAAATACCTTTTATAAAAGATTTTTATATAGAAAGAATAAATTATATTAAAGATTTGCTAGGATAAGAGAAGGTGGAGAAAATAAAAGAGAAAAAAAAAGTGAGGAAAAGTAAAGAAACTCAAATTGCTGAAAAAAAGGGGATAGATTTAAGAATTAAAATAACTGCAGCAATAGCAATGATAGGATTAGTTATAGTTTCAATTAGTCTTGCGATAACAATATTTGTTCATGGTCCACAATACAGTAAAGAAGCTTATAGTCAACAAGTAAAAAATAAGATAATAAGCCCAAATAGAGGAACTATTTTTGATACAAATGGTGAAATATTAGCAATGAGTGTAGCTGTAAGTACAGTATCGATAAATCCTGGCACAGTAAAATATAGTGATGGTAAAGATGTTCCAAATGATGTTTTAATTCAAGCATTTACAAAATATTTTTCTTTATCTGAAGAAGAAGCAAGAAAAAAAGTTGAAAGTACATCTTCTGTTTCTGTAATTGCAAAAAAAGTTGAAAAAAATATTATGGATGAATTTAAAAAATGGATGGAAGAAGAAAAGATAACAACTGGAATAAATATTGATGAAGATATGAAAAGAGAATATCCTTATAATGATTTAGCTTCTAATTTAATTGGAGTTTGTGGTGATGATAATTATGGCTTGTCTGGTTTAGAAGATAAATGGAATAGTACTTTAACAGGAACGGCAGGAAAGGTAGTAACTGCAAATGATGTACATGGAGAAGCTATTTCTGATGAAACAGAGCAATATATTGCTCCTGAGAATGGAAGTAATTTATATCTTACTATAGATACTAAAGTTCAAGGTATTGCCGAAAAATATATTGAACAAGCTTGTATAGAAAATAATGCTTTAAGAGGCGGAAATGTTATAATAATGAATCCTCAAAGTGGCGATATTTTAGCTATGGCTACATATCCAGATTATAATTTAAATTCTCCAATGGATATAGGTCCTACTGGACTTACAGGAACTTGGGAAGATTATACACAAGAAGAAAAATTAAATGCTGTATATGGATTGTGGAATAATAAGGCTGTTTCTTCAATGTATGAACCTGGATCAACTTTTAAGCTTATAACATCTTCTGTAGCTTTAGAAGAAAATGTTGTTGAAACAGATCATGCTGGCGATTTTCATTGTAATGTACAATATCAAGTAGCAGATAGAACAATTAGTTGTTGGAGTGCTACTCCACATGGTTCGCTTTCTTTAAGAGAAGCTTTAGAGCGTTCATGTAATCCTGCATTTATGCAACTTGGACAAAAAATAGGTGCAAAAACCTTATATAAATATTATGATGCATTTGGATTTTTTGATAAAATTGGTTCAGATATTGCTACTACTTATCCAGGAAAGTTTACAGATTTAAATAAAGTAGGACCAGTAGAACTTGCTACAATGTCATTTGGTCAAAGATTTACTATTTCTCCTTTGCAACTTATTTCTGCTGTATCTGCAATAACTAATGATGGAGTGTATGTAAACCCTAGAATTGTTAAACAAATTGAAAATACAGATACTGGTACAATAGAAACACTTGAAACAGAGAAAGTTAGACAAGTTATTTCAAAAGAGACTTCTGAAAAAATAAAAAATATGATGGAATCAGTTGTTGTAGAAGGAACAGGAAAACATGCAAAAGTTGAAGGATATTCAATAGGAGGAAAGAGTGGAACATCAGAACCTACTATTGGTAAGGAAGATGAAGGTTATGTAGCTTCGTTTATAGCAATTTCTCCTATTGAAAATACACAAGTTGTTTGTTTAGTAATTGTATATGGAGTTACTGGAAAAAATCATCAAGGTGGTCAAGTAGCAGGACCTGTTGCAGCCCAAATTTTATCAGAGGTTTTACCAGTTTTAGGAATTACTTCTGATGGAACAGAACCTATTGAAAATACAGAAAATAATATAGCAATATCTAATGTAACTGGAAAGACAATGGCTGAAGCTAAAAGAATATTAGAACAAAGTGGTTTTTCTGTTAAAGTAAATTGTAATGGAGATGAGAATACAACTATAGTTACAGATCAAGTTCCAAAATCAGGAGTGGCTTTAACAAGCGGAGCTATTGTTTGTTTATATGCTGAAGATAGTGATGTTAGAGTTTCTCAAACAGTCCCAAATATTAAAGGTTTATCTGCTAGTGAAGCAACGAATATTTTACGAAATTCTGGGCTTAATATTAAGATTACAGGGACTACTGGAAATGTTGTTTCACAAGATCCGTATTTTGGTACATCTGTTGAAGAAGGTACAGTTATAAATGTAGTAATTAAAGAAGATTTAGTAGATGCACAATAAAATCATAAATTGAATTTATAATCATATAATTTATCAATACAAAAAGTTTGATATAAAACTTATGAAGGGATTGATATTTTATATGATTATTTTTTCTAAAATGCAAGCAGTTGGCAATGATTTTATACTTATTGATTGTACTAAAGATTATCCAAAATATAATTTTAGTATATTATCTAAATTTTTATGTGATAGACATTTTGGAGTAGGAGCAGATGGTGTAATTTACTTTTATACTAGTAAAATTGCAAGTGTAAAGATGAGAATATTTAATAGTGATGGTTCAGAAGCAGAAATGTGTGGAAATGGTATTAGATGTTTAGCAAAATTAGTATATGATAAAAAAATAGTAAATAAGAGTGAATTTGATATAGAAACTTTAGGTGGAATAAAACATATAAAGTTAGAATTTGAAAATAATAATATAAGTAAAATACATGTTAATATGGGAAAAGCTATTTTTAAATATAATTTAATACCTGTGTATTTACCTAAAGTGGATATAAAGGAGGAACTTCAAAATATTGAAATAGACTATAAAAATAGAATATTCGAATTTTCTCCAGTTTCAGTTGGAAATCCACATGTAGTTTGCTTTGTTAATAATTTTGAAGATTTTAATTTTGAAAAAGTTGGAGAATATGTTGAAAATTATAAATACTTTCCTAAAAAAGTAAATGTTGAGTTTGTAAAAGTTGAAAATAGTTCAAAAATAAAAGTAAAGGTATGGGAAAGAGGTGTTGGAAAAACTCTAGGCTGTGGTACTGGAGCAATAGCAGCATCATCAGTATGTATAAAAAAGTTATACACAGATAGGGATTTAATTGTGGAATTAGATGGTGGAAAAATAGAAGTTAAAGATGTTGATGGGGAATATTTTTTAATTGGTAATTCTGAATTATTATATGAAGGAAAAATAGATAATTTATAAAAAATAAAAACAAAAAAGAGACAAAGCTAATACATACTTTGTCTCATTTTTTGTTTTATTTTCTTTCACCATTTGCAATCATTTCATCAATAATTTGTGAAATAACTACTCTTTCATTATAAGGATATTTTACGCCATTTTTTTCAAGATATAAATCATGTCCAAGACCAGGGATAACAATAATATCTCCTTTTTGAGCAATTGAAATAGCATATCTTATTCCTTCAGTTCTATCAACAATAATTTTGTAAGGTTTACCAGTAGGAATAATTCCTTTTTCAATGTCTTTTAGAATTTGAAGTGGATCTTCTGTTCTAACTTGATCTGACATAAGAACAGTGTAATCTGCAAGTCTTCCAGAAATTTCTCCCATAACTGGTCTTTTTGCTTTATCTCTATCTCCACCTACTCCCCAAGCACATATTATTTTTCCTTTTGCATAAGATTTTACTGCAGTAAGTATACTTTCTAAACTAGATGGGGTATGAGCATAATCTATCATAATTGTTAAACCTAATTTATTTGGAACAAGTTCACTTCTACCAAGAACTTTTAAATCTTTTAAAGCCTCTTTTATATTTTTACTAGAAACATTAAATACAGATGAAGTAGCTATTGCTCCTAAAGCATTATATATGCTAAATTTTCCAGGTATAGCTGCTTCGATTTTTTCATTTTTACCATTTATAGGTACTTCAAAATCTATAAAAGAATCTGTAATTATAATTTTTTCATGGTTAGCTTTAAATATAGAATCATTTTCAATAGAAAATGTTAAAATATTTTTTTCTGGTAAAATTGAATTTATAGTTTTAACTTTTTCATCATCATTATTTATAACAATAGTTTTTGCAAGTTTTAGTAAATTTAATTTACAATTAAAGTAATCTTCCATATTAGGATGTTCATTTTTACTAATATGGTCCTCTGATAGATTTGTAAATAATGCAGTATCAAATTCACATCCTGCAACTCTATCAAGTTTCATTGCCTGAGAAGAAACTTCTATTATTGCTATATCAACATTGTTATCAACCATATTTGCAAGATGCTTTTGTATTTCAATACTTTCAGGGGTAGTTCTATCAGTATCCTCAATTTTTTCATCATTTATATAAACAGCAATACTTCCTATTAATCCAACATTGTATCCAGCTTTTTGTAGTATAGCTTTAATCATAAATGTTGATGTAGTTTTTCCTTTTGTTCCTGTAACTCCAATAAGTTTTAATTTTTTGGATGGGTTATCATAGAAATTACAAGAAAGAATAGCTAAGGCTTTTCTAGTATTTTTAACAGATATTATTGGAATAGCATAATTTAAATTATTTATATTAACATCAGGTTCTACAATAATAGCAATTGCTCCATTATCTATTGCACTAGGAATGAATTCAATTCCATTTTTTGTAAATCCATTTATTGCGATAAATAAACCTCCTTGTTTTATTTTTCTAGAATCCGAATGTAAATTTGTTATTTCAATATCTAAATTTCCTTTTTGATTAACAATTTCAACATTATTTAGTAAATTTTTTAGTTTCATAATTTTTAATTCCTTTCTTTAAAGGCAAATTGAATAATAAACTGTTATTTATCAAATTTTTCGAAACCAATTATATATCTTTTGGTAAAAAAAGTAAAGAGGAAAGTTATGTAAAATAAAAAGAAAAAGAGCTCTATAGTGTAAGAGCTCTTTTCTTTTTTTACCATTTCCACAGAATAGGAATCAGGAGGATTAAACCTCCAATATAGGAAATTGTTACTATACCGCGTAAGAAGAATTTTATAATTCTCTGTATTACAGTATAATCATCAATTCCTATTACGAATCCTGTCCAAATAATAGCAGCAATTGCAACAGCAATAAGGATTATGATTAAAACTATTTTCCGGATCAAAACTACTTTCAGTATAAGAGATGCCAGAAACAGTACTGCCATAACTAATAGTGTGGATATTGCGGTTCTTTTGTTAAACATAAAGATCATCCTTTCTCCCCTAAGTGGGGCGCGAAGAAAAAATATTACATAACTTATGTTAATTATACCATAAATAGCTCAAAAAATCAAATGTATTTAATTTATCTATTGAAAAAAGAATTTAAAAATGATATAACAAATATACTTAAGAATAATAATTTATCCATAAGGAGTATATCAATCATTTAGGAGGCTAAAATGATTAAAATTAATGAAAATTTTTTAGAGTTACAAGATAGTTATTTGTTTTCAACTATTGCAAAAAAAGTTAAGGAGTTTCAAGAAGAAAATCCTAATGCAAAAATAATTAAACTAGGAATAGGTGATGTTACTAGACCACTGGTTCCTGAAGTTATAAAAGCTATGCATAAAGCTGTTGATGAAATGGGAGAAAAAGAAACATTTAAAGGTTATGGTTTAGAACAAGGATATGAATTTTTAAGAGAAAAAATTGCAGAATATGATTATAAAAAAAGAGGAATTGATATAAGTATTGATGAAATTTTTGTATCTGATGGAGCCAAATGTGATTGTGGTAACATAGGAGATATTTTAGGAATAGATAATATTGTTGCAATTACAGATCCTGTTTATCCAGTATATTTAGATACAAATGTTATGGCAGGAAGAAGTGGAAAATATAATAAAAATAAAGGCATTTATGAAAATATAGTATATCTTTCTACAAATGCTGAAAACAATTTCGAGCCAAAACTTCCAAAAATTTGTCCAGATATTATTTATTTATGTTTTCCTAATAATCCAACTGGAACTACATTAACTAAAAATCAATTAAAAAAATGGGTAGATTATGCAAGAGAAAATAAATCTTTAATTTTATTTGATTCTGCTTATGAAGCTTTTATTACAGAAGATGATGTACCACATAGTATTTTTGAAATAGAAGGAGCTAAGGAAGTTGCAATAGAATTTAGAAGTTATTCAAAAACAGCAGGATTTACTGGTGTAAGATGTGCATATACTGTAGTACCAAAAGAATTAAAAGGTTATACAAAAGCTGGAAAGGAAATAAGTATAAATAGTTTATGGAGCAGAAGACATGGAACAAAGTTTAATGGAGTGTCTTATATAGTTCAAAAAGGTGCTGAAGCTATTTATTCAGATGAAGGCCAAAAACAAATTAAAGAAAATATTAAATATTATTTAGAAAATAGTAAAATTATAAAAACAGGATTAGAAGAAGCTGGTTATACTTGTTATGGAGGTGTAAATGCACCTTATATTTGGCTTAAAGTTCCAGATGGTATGTTGTCTTGGGAATTTTTTGATAAATTACTTAAAGAGTGTAATGTAGTAGGAACTCCTGGTGTAGGATTTGGACCATGTGGTGAAGGATATTTTAGACTTACTGGATTTGGAACCAAGGAAAATACCATAGAGGCAATAAAAAGAATACAAGAAAAAATGTCAAATAACAATAGATAACGTTTTCTTACAGACTGTTAAAATATATTTGAAAGTCAAAATTAAATTGTTAGTGCGCCAATTTTGTCAAAAATTGTGTGCAATACTTTTTATCTACAGAGAACTTTCCTACTGAATAAAAAATAATTTGGAGGTTTTATGTCTTTTGATATGTATTTAGCCCCAGAGTATACGCAATTAATAATTGAAGTAAATAAATTAAAAAATAATGTTGCTGAAAAAATTGCAGAAAGGGATTGGCTTAGCTTTTATGCTTTTCCAGAAATAAAGCATAATTATAATTTAAAATTAGGAGTAAATGAAGCAAAGCTTTTTATAGCTAGAGTAAATTTAGATAAATTAAAAAGAAAAATAGCAATATATAAAGAAATAATTAAATATGATAACGAAATAAGTGAACAAAAAATTGATAATTTAACAGATAAAGAATTTAAAAATGAACTTCATGAATATGCGTTAATGCAAGAGGATATTAAATTAGCAATAGAGTATACACATAAAGAGCAAATATCAGAAGAGAACTTTAATCGTTTAAATTATTTATATAAAAATTTGATATTAAAATTATGTCCTTTATTAAATTTAAAAAATACTCGTTTAGAAAATGAATTATATGATATTTTAGAAGTAGCTTATAAAAATTCTGATTTAAATAAAATGTTGGGATTAGTTGTATTATGTGAAAAGAATAATATAAATAAAGATTTAGAAATAGATGATTTTGATAATTTAATAAAGCTAAAAAATATTTATGAGAAACTATTAGAAGAAAACAAGCGTATAATATTAAATATTCGTACTTCAGAAATTTTCTCTAACAAAAACCTTTTAGATAATGAAATATTACTTAGAAGAAAAAAAGATGATTTAAATAAAAATATAGAAGAAATTTCTAAAGAATATTTAAAATTATTAAAAGAATTTGATAAAATAAAAAAGAAAAAATAATTCAAATTAATGTATTGAACTTAAAGAAATTAAATGATATAATTAGAATGTATTGTGAGAAGATGTTTTTAAAATTATAGAAAGGAGATAATATGAATCAAATTTTAATTTCTGAAAAGTTATATGTTACGCCAGAGCTTAAAAGGAAAAAGAGAATGTATAAATTAGATTTTTTCATTTCTATTTTTCTAGTTTGTATATTATTTTCTTACTATATTTATGCTGAATATAATAAAAACAAAAGTGAAGCTGAATCTCAAGAAATTTTATCAAATTTAACTTTTGCTGAAAACTTGGCGGATGATACAACAATTACATTTGAAGATAATGCAATTGTTGTAATATTAAATTCTGAAGATTCTTATGAAGTTAGAGTTGAAGAGCCAGAGCCAGAACCGGAAGTTACTGATGAACTTATTGAAAGAAATTCTTCTGTCACTTCAAGTGGTCAAGAATATTATACTGTTGCAACTATTAATATTCCATCAATTAATTGTCATTATCCAGTTTTTAATATTACAACAGATGAATTATTAAAAACATCACCTTGTCGTTTTTGGGGGCCAGAGCAACCAAATCAACCTGGAAACTTTTGTATAGTTGGTCATAATTATAGAAATACAAAGTTCTTTAGTAAAGTTCCTACATTAGAAAATGGTGATATTATCGAAATAACAGATTTAACTGGAAAAATGGTTAAATATTCAGTTTATAATAAATATATAGTTGAACCAACTGATGTATCTTGTACATCACAATTAACAGATGGAAAAACAGAAATAACAATAATTACTTGTACAAACGATAGTAAAAATAGAGTTGTTGTAAAAGCAAGAGCTGTGGAATAAAGTGAATCAAAGGGACGTAGCAAGTGGTGAACCACTTGCTACGTCTCTTTGGTTCACTATTGTTCTAATGTTGTAAAGAAAAAAATTTCAATATTTGAGTAAATATATTATATATTTAAAAAATACGATATAATTTTACAAAAATTTATATATTGACTATTATTGATTTTTCTTATATTATTAATAAAGTATTATTTTTAGGAGGTAAAAAATGGAAGAAAATCAAAATCCAAAATCCAATAAAGGAATTTTCATTGTTATTGGTATTATGGCAATAGTCATTATTGCTTTAGTAGGCTATATTGTATATAGTAATTCAAATAGTGAGAAAGAAGTGGCTGGAAATAACACTAATACATCTCTTTCTAATAAATCAGATAAAGATGTAGATGAAAACAAAGATTCAAAAGATGATGAAGAAGACGATGAAGATGATAAAAAGAATACATCTAAAAACAGTACTTTCGGAAAGAAAGATAAAAATGAAACAAATACTGAAGCTAATACTAGCAAAGATAGCAATACAACAAATACTAGTAAAGATAATAATGAAACTAACACAGGTTCAACATTATCAACAGCTGATTGGAAATCTGGAGAATTTAAATTTGATGGAGTTGCATATAAATTAAATTCAGATTACAAAAATTTAATAGATAATGGCTGGTCAGTTAATTTAGCTGATGCTGGATATGAAGACGGATATATATTAAATAAAAACGATAAAACATATAGTACAGCAAATTTAGAAAACGATAAATATGATGATGCTGATGTTAGTATCGGATTTATAAATCTTGGAGATTCTGCCAAAGATGTTTCAGAATGTCAATTTTGGGCTATAAGTGTTGATAACCAATATTCTGATACACCAGTTGAATTTGAATTACCAGGTGGAATTAAACCAGGAGCTTCATTAGCTGATATAGAAGCTGTATATGGAAAACCAGCTGATGAAAGTAATATTTATAGATCAGAAGATTTAAAATATACAAAATACACATATGAAAGTGATGATAGAGATACACCAATGCTTGAACTTACAGTATTTGATGAAGATGGATTGACAGAATTTGATTATAAAATTTATTAAAATAAAAAAATTCCCTAAAATGTTTTTACATTTTAGGGATTTTTCAAATAGATACAATATCAACTTCTCCTATTAAATTATGGACTTATGTCTTTTTCAAACTTATTTTTATATAAACATCATTAGATTAATTTTCTTAAATAAAACTTGATAAATATATAATATTTTAATATAATAATTTTTAGGAAAGCTAGGGATAATTAGGTTTTCTAAATATTTGTTAAAGGATATAATATATGGAAGATAATAAGAAAAATTTTTTGGGTAATTTGTATAATGACTTTTTCAACTTAAATTTTACTAAAAATAATAATGATAAAATTAATGAAGAACTTGCTAATCTTACAGAACAATTAAAGAGTATGAATGATGCAAATGAAGAACCTGCTTTTGAAAGTATATCTGATATTGTGGCTAGAAAAAAAGAAGAAGAAAAAATTGTAAATGATGATAAAAAGAATAAAGAGGAAAGAGAAAATAAATTAAAAGAATTATTTGAAAGAATTGATGAATTATATTTAAATGATGAATCAAAAGACACTTTAAAGAAAATGATTGGATATGCAAAAAAATATGATGATCAAGAAATTAAAAATTATATTTCTTTTAATTTTAGATTATATTGTGATAATAGAGAAACTACTAATGAAGTAACAGAAATAATTTCAGAGGGGTTAAGCTATTTTAATTATATTTTAGGAAAAAAAATTTATGAAACATCTTTTTTTCAAGCTAGTGCAGAAGATTTAATAAAAATTTATAAAAGTAGCTATAATGTTCTAGTATTTAAAGATTTTGATGGAATATTAGGGCAAAAAAATTTATTAAAAGAAGGATTACTTACTATTTGGGAGGAAAAACTATTAAATCAAGGGAATAAACAAATAACTATAATAGTAGATAAGAATTCAGAAAAAATAGATAAAGCTTTAAGTAGCCATATTGTATTAAAAGATAGAATATTTGATTTTAAACTTCAAGCAATAAAACCAGATAGTCAGGATATATATCAAAATTTATTAAAGAAATTAAAGGAAAATTATGATATTGATGAAGATTTTGAGGTAGGATTATTAGATTATATAGTGTCAACTTATCCAAAAACAGTTTTAACATATCCTGAATATAGAGATTCAATTTATGAAAAGATTTTATTTAATGCTACAAGTGAGAAAATAACCAAAGATACATTACCAAAATATGAAAAAGAGAAGAGTATAGATGAAATTTTTGCTGAATTAAATGATCTTGTAGGTTTAAAAAATGTAAAAGATATGTTAAATGATTTAGTTAGTTTAATGCAATTTAAGCAAAAAGCTGGAGATGAAGTAAATTTAAAAGATACTAATCTTCATATGATTTTCTTAGGAAATCCAGGAACTGGAAAAACTACTGTAGCAAGGATGGTAGCTGGAATATTATATAATCTTAAATATATAGATCAAAATAAACTTATAGAAGTATCTGCTAAAGATTTGGTTGGGGAATATGTTGGACAAACAGCTCCAAAAACAATGGCTGTGGTAGAAAAAGCAATGGGAGGAGTTTTATTTATTGATGAAGCTTATTCTTTAGCAAGTAAACCAGGGCAAAATAATACTTTTAATGAAGAATGCGTTGCAACTTTGATTCAGGCAATGGAAAATTATAGAAATAATTTAGTGGTTATATTAGCCGGATATTCTAAAGAAATGCAGGATTTTTTGAATACTAATTCTGGAATAGTTTCAAGAATAGGATATACAATGGAATTTGCAGATTATACAGTAGAAGAACTTATAACAATATTTAAGTCAATGGTAACTAAAGCTGGATTTATTTTAGAAAATAAAGCAATAGATAAAGTAAAAGAAATTATAGAAGAGTATAAAAATACTAAAAATTTCGGTAATGCTAGATTTGTAAGAAATTTATATGAAAAAACGGTTATAAAACATGCTACTAATAGCAAAGATAAAAAAGGAATTAAAAAATTAAAAACGATAACAGATGATGATATTTCTGTTGATAATTTATTAAAAATGTAAATCTGTTTAATTTTTTTTAAGAATTTTTTTGAAATGTTTATATTTAGCAATCTCTTATGTGCGTAAGGCAAAAGAGATTGCTTTTTTTATTGAGAAAATTTTTAATAAAATTGTAATAAACAAATCAATAGAAGTATATCCGTAATTTTTTAGAGGAGAAAATAGTCATTTATGGAAAAAAGAGGTCTTGCAAAAGATTTTTGTTTGTGCAAAAATATAACCAAGATGAGTTACAAAACATCTCATCAAAAAAGTAGATTGAAAAATGAATAGGAGGTTAATAAATATTTTAAAGAAATTATTTATAACTTTTTTTCAAAATTTTAATTCTATTTTTGCAATTCATGCAAAAGAAAATAAATTTAAAAATATGCAATTGCAAGTTGTACCTGTAATGGTAGAAAAAAATACTTATAGAAATTAATATTTATAGTACTAGTATATAAATATAATTTTTATAAGTAAAACACTAGTGAATTAAAATAATAATAAAATAATCCGGATATTTAATTGAATATGAAAATATAAAAAATAATTATATTAAGAATAAGTTTTGAATTTAGTAATCATGCTAAATTGCACATTTTAAAAGTGCGTTATATGTGCCAATATCCAGCACATATCGAAAAAAATAGGATATTAATAAAAATGAGTAAATACTGCTAAGTAAAAAAGAATAATTATATTTATGAAATTAATATAAAAAATTCTGAGCATATTCTGCTCAAGGAAAAATATAGGATAAATTACAATTAAATAAGAAATAATAATAATAAATATGAAAATATTTATATCGTATCTGGTAACTATACCAATATTAGTTAAGATATCAATAAGATATACTTAAAAATTGAGTGCGCATTGATCTAGCGCAAATTAAAATGAAATTAAGATCAAATTAAAATTTTGATATATACGGCTTTTAGCCTATATATATATAAATGACACACCCCTAAAGTGTCTGAAAAAAATGCTTATTTTAGCATTTATACAAAAGAAAAAATATAAAATTACTAAAGAAAAATAAAAAATAAAACCAAAGAAAAATTTTTAATTTGCAAAAGAAAAATTTTAAAATACTGAAGTAAAAGAAAATATTCGAAAGATTATTTTTAAATATTCTAAAGAAAAAATTAGAAATATCCAAAAGATAAAAAAATGTTTTTTTGAATAACACAAATATATGAAGTATAAAGGTACTAATTTAAAGTACAAATTAAAGGTGTAAAATCTAAAAAACTAATTATAAAAAAATCGGAAAATCTAATTATATAAAAATGGAAAACTAATCTTAATTATATTATCGTTTAGATAAACAGATTATAATATTCCGAAAAATGTACATTGAAAAAATAAAATAATAAACAAAAGAAAAATTAAAATAATATACTAAAGATAAAAATTCACGAAAGACAAAATATGAAAATTTAAAATAAATTTCCATATAATTTATGAAAAAAGTATTTGATGAAAATCTTTTACTATATAGATTTTGAGCACCACTTGGTGCTCTTTTTTTATTCAGTAGGAAAGCTCTGTGTAGATAAGCTTAAGTAAAAGCATTGTACACAATATTTATTAAAATTGGCGCATGAACAATTTAAATTGGACTTTGAATATACTTTAACATTCTGACATAAGAAATTCACTATTGTTCTTTAGGAAATTTCTCTGTATGATAAATAAAGGCATTGTAAATTGTTCTATATAGATTATTGCAAAATAATAATTATTATGGTAGAATTTTTCAAAAGAAATTTTATAAATTAAATTTTATTATTTGTAATTTGAGGAGGTAAAATATGGATTTAAAAGGATCAAAAACAGAGAAAAATTTAATGGAGGCTTTTGCTGGAGAATCACAAGCTAGAAATAAATATACTTATTTTGCAAGTAAAGCCAAAAAAGAAGGATATGAACAAATCGCTGCTATTTTTCAAGAAACAGCTGATAATGAAAAAGAACATGCAAAAATATGGTATAAATTATTACATGATGGAGATATTCCTTCAACAGTAGATAATTTAAAAGATGCTGCTAATGGCGAAAATTTTGAGTGGACAGATATGTATGAAAATTTTGCAAAAGAAGCTGAAGAAGAGGGTTTTACAAAAATTGCATATTTATTTAGAGCTGTTGGACAAATTGAAAAAGAGCATGAGGAAAGATATAAAAAATTATTAGAAAATATAGAAGGAGATTTAGTATTTTCTAAAGATGGAGATAGAATTTGGAAATGTAGAAATTGTGGACACATTTGTATAGGAAAAAAAGCTCCAGAAGTTTGCCCAGTATGCAATCATCCAAAAGCATTTTTTGAAATAAAAGCAGAAAATTATTAATAAAATAAGAGGCATTTTTATGTCTCTTATTTTATTTTGTAAAAAAGTTCTTAAGTAGCTAGGCTGAATAAAGCATTGCACACAATTTTTGTCAAAATTGGCGCACGATTTTTACTATTATTCTGCAAATATAAAAATTAATTATTCAAATTTATTGTTGACACTAAATATATAAATTTATATAATTTAAAAAATTTTATATGAGGAAATGCAAATGGAAAAAGTATCAAAAGCTACAAAAAAAAATTGGAATAAATTAAATGTTGATGAAAGCAAAAAAAAATTAGAGCATAGAGCTAATAAAAGAATGTCACAAAAAAGAATTATTCCTAAAGAATTATTTAAAAATAAAAATAATGTAAAAATAATAAAATCTTATATAGATTATATAAATGAAAATCATGAAATTAAAGATTTAGAAAAAATAATGAGAACATTTTCAATAAGATGGCTTATCGAGAATGATTTATTAGACTATAATTTTAATACCAATAGAAAAAATATAAAAGAATTTCTAAAAGAAAATAATGATATTTTTTTAGATATTTTAAAATTAAAATTGCCTATTGATGAAGAAGATATATTAGGAATTTTATATCAATCTTTTCAAATTGAAGGTGAAAAAAATAAGCAAGGTTCTTATTATACGCCAAAATCAATTGTTAAAAATATGGTATCACAAATGAATATCACAAATTGTTCTAAAATTCTTGATCCTTGCTGTGGTACAGGAGCTTTTTTGTGTGAATCTGGAGTAGAAAATCCTAATAGTTTATGGGGAGTAGATATAGATAAAATAGCTATTATGATAGCTAAAGTAAATTTATTTGTAAAATATAAAGAAATAGATTTTTCACCAAATTTATATGTATTGGATTTTCTTGAAAATGAAAATCATTTTATTATGAACGAAAAGTTTGATTATATAATTACAAATCCTCCATGGGGTGCGGATGTTTCATATATAAGTAAAATTTTATTTAGACAAATTAGATCAGAAGAGTCGTTTTCATATATGATAGTTAAATCACAATGTTTATTAAAACCAAGTGGAGAGTTAATTTTTCTGCTTCCAGAATCTTTTTTAAATGTAAAAATACATAGTGATATAAGAGAATATTTAATAAAAATTATGAGATTAGAAGGAATAACTTTATATCCAACTAACTTTTCAGGTGTTTTAACAAAATTTATTAGTATAAAAGTAAAAAATGAAAAATTAGATAATTATGAATTTGAAATTGATGATTTAAGTAATAATGAGAAATATGTTAATAGTGTAAAAGAAATTATAAATAATCCTAATTTTATTATTCCTAAACTTTCTAATATAGATAAAAATATTTTAAGCAAAATTTTTTCTGGTGAATATAATACTTTAAAAAATAGTATTTGGGCTTTAGGAATTGTAACTGGAAATAATACAGAGAAATTAAAAAAAATTCAGGATACTAATTTAGAACCAATATATACGGGTAAGGAAATAACAGAATATAGATTATTGCCAGCAAAAAATTATATTGAATATAAAAGAGAAAGTTTTCAACAAGTGGCTTCAGATAGAATTTATAGAGCAAAAGAAAAATTGGTTTATAAATTTATATCTAAAAATATAACTTTTGCTTATGATGATAAAAAAAGTTTATTTTTAAATAGTGCAAATATTTTAATCCCCATAATAGAAGGAATGAGTATAAAAACTTGTATGGCTTTTCTAAATTCAAACTTATTCAAATTTATTTATATAAAACTTTTTGGAGAAATAAAAATTTTAAGAGGAAATTTAGAAAAATTGCCATTTCCTATTATTTCTAAGAATGAAAATTTAGAAATTGAAAATTTATGTCAAAAAATTTTAGATGGAAATGATGATAAAAAGGCAGAAATAAATTCTATAATTTATAAAATTTATGATTTAAATCAAAGAGAAATAAAATATATAGAAAAATTTTTAAAAGTATGATATAATTTTATGTATAATTTTTATTTTGAGGAGAGAATGATATGCTTAATTTTTTTATCTTAGTAAATTTAATCATTTTATGTCCAATTATTATTTATGGAATTATTATTGCATTTATAAACAAGAAAAATGCTAGCAACTTGAAAAGGAGTTCAAAATGGTGGCTTTATACAGCACTTGGATTTATTGGAACGCCAATCCATGAACTTAGCCATTTAATTTTTAACTTGTTGTTTTTTCACAAAATAACAGAAGTGGCGTTGTACAGACCTAAAAAAAGTAAAAAAGATGGGGTTTTAGGTTATGTGAATTTTACATATAATCAAAAGAGCATTTATCAAAATATAGGATTATTCTTTTCAGGAATAGCTCCTATGATAGGTGGTTGCGCTGTATTGTTTTTACTTATGAAATTATTGTTACCAGATGTATTTGGAGCTTTAGAGTATACAACATTAGATAAATTAGATATTATTGATATATTGTTGAAACTAAAAAACAATATGTTAATAAATATAAATTATATTTTTACAAAATATAATTCATTACAAAATTTAATAATTTTTATAGTATTATCTTTTGCTATAAGTACTCATATGCATATAAGTACACAAGATTTAAAAAATGCTACAATTGGATTAATTATTTTAGAAATTTTATTTTTTGTAATTTCGATATTTTTAAAAATATTTAATTTAAATTTTCTTACAAATTTTTTATTAATTGTAGCATCATATATGATATCTTTTTTTACAATGGGATTGATATTTAGTTTAATATCATTAGGAATTTCATATGTAATATACCTAATATCTAATTAAATTTTTCTATAAAAAAGTCGTGAATTAAATGAATTCACGATTTTTTTTATTCAGTAGGAAAGTTCTCTGTATGCTAAACAAAAAAGTAATATATTTGAAAAATATTAATATTTTATTTATTTATTTTTAGTAATGTAAAAACATTTTTAGAAAATTGATATATTTTTATTAATTTTGAAATGATAGTATTAAGAATTTTATCGAACTTTAATAATGTAATAAAAAATTTAAAAAAAAATTTGTCAAATATTGCAAATACTTGGTATTAAAGATTTTTAACATCTTTTTGCGAACAAAAATAAATTTTTGATATGCTTTTGAAACTGTTGAAATATAAGGAAAAAATGCCAATTGTGTACATAATGTGTGAGCATTGACATTATAAAACAAGGTGATAAAATGTTATCAGAATTTGAAACAGAGGCTTAGGGAATAGTAATATATCAAAATTACAGGGGGTAGAAGCAATGCTAGTTGTAAAAAGAGACGGAAGAAAAGTTGAATATGATGGTGATAAAATTGTTTTAGCAATAAGTCAAGCTAATAAGGAGGTTTCTTCTAAAGACAAACTATCTAGAGCAGGAATAGAAGAAATTATTAAATATATAGAAGGATTAAACAAAGCAACATTGTCAGTAGAAACAATTCAAGATATAATCGAAAGAAAGTTAATGGAAGCTGGAAAATTTACATTAGCTAAAAAATATATTTTATATAGAGACAAGCATGCTTTAATCCGTAAAGTTAATTCAACTGATGATAGTATAATTTCATTAGTTAGAAATGCAAATAAAGAAACTATGGAAGAAAATAGTAATAAAAATGCAATGTTAGTATCTACACAAAGAGATTTAATTGCTGGTGAATGTTCAAAAGATTTAGCTGATAGAATAATGCTTCCAGAAAGAATAGTTAAAGCTCACAATGATGGCGTATTACATTTTCATGATAAAGATTATTTTGTTCAACCTATGCATAACTGTATGTTAGTAAATATTAAAGACATGTTAGATAATGGAACAGTTATGAATGGCAAAATGATTGAAAGCCCTAAAAGTTTTCAAGTTGCATGTACAGTTATGACTCAAATAATAGCAGCTGTTGCAAGTAGCCAATATGGTGGACAATCTGTAGATATACGTCATTTAGGAAAATATTTAAGAAGAACTTATGATAAAATTTATAAAAAGAGATACGCAAGATATATAGAAAAAGGATATACAGAAGCAGAAGCTTCAAGTAGAGCTACTGAAGATGCATTAGAAAGAAGACAAGAAGATTTGGAATCTGGAGTTCAAACAATTCAATATCAAATAAATACTTTAATGACAACAAATGGTCAAAGTCCTTTCGTAACAATATTTATGTTTTTAGATGAGAAAGATGAATATATTGAAGAAACAGCTTTAATAATTGAAGAAATATTAAAACAAAGACTTAAAGGCATTAAAAATGAACAAGGAGTGTATGTAACTCCAGCTTTTCCAAAACTTATATATGTTTTAGATGAAAATAATTGTTTAAAAGGTGGAAAATACGATTATATTACTAAATTAGCAGTAAAATGTTCTGCAAAGAGAATGTATCCAGATTATATTTCAGCTAAAATAATGAGACAGAATTATGAAGGAAATGTATTTAGTCCAATGGGATGTAGAAGTTTTCTTTCTCCATGGAAAAACGAAAAAGGTGAGTATGTATTTGAATCTAGATTCAATCAAGGTGTTGTAAGTATAAACTTACCTCAAATTGGAATAATAGCAAATGGAGACGAGAAAAAATTCTGGAAACTATTAGAAGAAAGGTTAGATTTATGTTTCGATGCTTTAATGTGTAGACATAATGCTTTATTAGGAACATTATCAGATGCCTCTCCAATACATTGGCAATATGGTGGAATAGCAAGATTGAAAAAAGGTGAAACAATAGATAAATTGTTAAATTCATGTTTTTCTACAATATCACTTGGATACATTGGTTTGTATGAATTAACAAAGTTAATGAAAGGTGTTAGCCACACAGATCCTGTAGGAGAAGAATTTGCTTTAAGAGTAATGAAACATTTAAGAGAAACTACAGATAGATGGAAAGAGGAAACAGGTCTTGGATTTGCTCTATATGGAACTCCAGCAGAAAGCTTATGTTATAGATTTGCTAGAGTAGACAGAGAAAGATTTGGTGATATTGAGGATATAACAGATAAAGGATATTATACAAATTCATATCATGTTGATGTTAGAGAAAAGATTAATGCATTTGATAAATTAAGGTTTGAAAGTCAATTTCAACCAATATCTTCTGGTGGAGCAATTTCTTATGTTGAAATACCTAATATGAAAAACAATATCTCTGCACTTGAATCACTTGTCAAATTTATATATGACAATATTCAATATGCTGAATTTAATACTAAATCAGATTACTGTCACAATTGTGGATATGATGGCGAAATAATAATAAATGAACAAGGTGAATGGGAATGTCCACAATGCGGTAATAAAGACCACAGCAAAATGAATGTAACAAGAAGAACATGTGGATACTTAGGAGAAAACTTTTGGAATGTAGGAAAAACAAAAGAAATTAAATCAAGAGTACTACATATTTAGTAAGTTACAAATGAATTTATTAAGGTACAAAAGATTAACTACCCCAAAAATAATAAGTCGTTTGTTAAAGCAAACGACTTTTTTGAATATTATATAGTTGTAACTAAATTACTTTATTTAAATATTAATTCTAAAGGAAAAATTTATTTTTAAAAATATTATAGAAATGAGGAATAAAAAATGAATTATGCAGATATAAAATTTCCAGACATACAAGACGGAACAGGTATCAGAATAGCACTATATGTTAGTGGATGCCATTTTCATTGTCCAAATTGCCATAATAAATCTGCTTGGGATAAGAATTTTGGCAAACCATTTACAGATGAAACTATAGAATATATTATAAATAGGTTTAGTGAGAATGAATCATATTGTGAAGGATTATCTTTACTTGGTGGTGAGCCTTTAGAATTTTATAATCAGGAAGGGTTAGTTAAACTTACAAACAAATTTAAAGAAAGGTATCCAAATAAAGATATTTGGTGTTGGACAGGTTATGATTTTGATAAAGATATTTTAAATAAAATGTATAAAGAAAATAAAGTAACTAGAAAATTACTTGCTAATATAGATATAATAGTTGATGGTCAGTTTATTCCAGAAAAGAAGATGATAGATTTAATAGCTAGAGGATCTTATAATCAAAAGAAAATTGATGTACAAGCAAGTATAAAAACAGGAAAAACAGTATATTTAAAATTTGGTGATGAACATAGATATGATGGTTTAACTCAAAAGCCAAAAGTAATATTAGTAAAAGAATTTTCTAAAGCGAATCCAGAAGAATCTAGATTTGTCCCTACGCAAAATGTAATAGAAGAATATTTTGAAAGTGAAAGGGGTAATAAAGTTTTTATACCTAATCAAAATTTAGAAAAAATTAGTGCAGAAGGAATAAAATTTAAATACAAAGAAGAAAAATAGGAGAATTATATGGAAAATATTAAAATCTTTTCATGCAGTGAATCTGCAGATAAATTTACAAAAGAAATGTGCGATTATTTAAAATTAGAACCAGGTAAGATAAATAGACAGAAATTTAAAAATGATAATAATTTTGTACAAATATTAGAAACAGTTAGAGAAAAAGATGTTTTTGTTGTTCAAACTACAGAGCCTCCAGTTAACGAAAGAATAATGGAGATGTTAATAACAATTGATGCTATAAAAAGAGCTACAGCTAAAAGAATCACATTAGTTTTACCTTATTATTTATATTCAAGATCAGATAAAAAAGATCAACCAAGAGTTCCTGTAACAGCTAAATTACTAGCTCAGCTTATAGAGGCTTCAGGTGTTAATAGGGTTCTTACTTGTGATTTACATAATCCTGCTATTCAGGCATATTTCGATATAAATGTTGATGTTCTAACTGGACAGTATATACTTCAAGATTATTTTGATAAAAAGAAAATCAAAGACATAGTAGTTGTTGCTACAGATGCAGGAAGCTCTAAAAAAGCATATAAATATGCAGAACATTTTAAATGCCCAATTGCATTAGTAGATAAAAGGAGAAATGGAAATGATGACAAAGCTATAGCAACTAGTGTTATTGGTGAAATTGAGGGAAAAAACGCTTTAGTATTTGATGATGAAGTAGATACTGCAGGATCAATTATAGAAACAGCAAATGTTATAAAAAAATATGGTGCAAAAGATGTTTATGTTGGATGTACACATGGAATATTATCTGGTCCTGCAATAGAAAGAGTAAAGAATTCAGAAATTAAAGAATTAGTTATGACAAATACAGTTCCTTTACCAGATTATAAAAAGATAGATAAAATAGTAGAGGTTTCAATATCTGAATTATTTGCTAAAGCAATAAAAAGAATAAATGAAGCTACATCAATTGGTGAACTTTTTCAATAAAAAATCTATTGACATCAAGTAAAACATAGGTTATAATAATTAGCAGTTAAGCAATAGCTAACTATTTTTTAAAGGAAAATATAATCCCGCAAATAATTTTTTAGCTTCGAAAGGGGGGGAAAAAATGTCAGAGATAAAAGTTAATAATGGTAATATAGATGATGCTTTAAAGAGATTTAAAAGACAATGTGCAAGAAATGGAGTATTACAAGAGGTTAGAAAAAGAGAACATTATGAGAAACCTAGTGTAAGAAGAAAGAAAAAATCCGAAGCTGCAAGAAAGAGAAAATTTTAATTAGAAAAGGTTAGAAATATTTTAATTTCTAACCTTTTTTGTTATATTGATTATTAATCTCTTATTTTATAAAATTTTTATATATGAATTAGTAAAGAAATTATTTATTTGTTTAATTGTATAATATAAATATTCTTTATAAGAAATTGCTTCAATTTTATTTTTAGTTAATATATTATTTTCATATAAAAAATTACCATTTACAAAAAGTTTAATAACTCCAACTTTTGAATTTTTTTCTAATGGAGCTTTTTGATTATTTAAAAAATATATTTTTACTTCAAATTGCTTCGTATTTTTTGATATAGGATAAACATAATTTTTCTTATTTTCAATATAAATACTTGCTTTTTTAAAACTTTTTTGGATTTTTATATTTTTAATATTAAATTTAGAATATAAAAATTCTGAAGTATCAATCATTTCAAAATTATTATAAATATAATTTATTAAATTTAAAGAATCTTGAGTTCTTATTTTTTTTGTGTCAGCTCCTAAAACTACTATTATTACATCTAAATTATTTCTTTTACAAGCAGTAACTAAACATCTTCCAGCATTACAAGTAAAACCAGTTTTAACTCCATATACACCTTCAGTATACCCTAATAATTCATGAGTATTGTTAATATCCCTAGAATATCCATCCATTGTAATTGTTGCTGTTTTATTTTTTACAATATTTGAAAAAGTTTCATTTTTAAGTGCGTAATTTGTAAGAATAGCTAAATCATAAGCTGTAGTAAAATGCTCTTCAGCATCTAACCCGATGTGGAGTAACAAAATGGGTATTTTTAAGACCTAATTCTGATGCTTTTTTATTCATAAGTTTTGCAAATTCTTCTGTGCTTCCTGAAATATGTTCTGCAATGGCAACAGCACAGTCATTTCCGAGAACGCATTAATAATCCATATAATAGTGTTCTCATACTAAGTTTGGTATTTGATGTAATTCCAAGAGTTGACCCACCAGTATGAGCTGCTTTGCTAGAAATTTCTACTTCATCTGTTAATTTGCAGTTTTCAATTGCAATAGTAGCAGTCATAATTTTTGTAGTAGATGCCATTGGAGTTTTGGTATAACCATTTTTTTCAAAAAGAACAGTTTCCGTAGATCTTTCTAAAACAAGAACATTTTTAGAATTTATTTTTGGAATTTCATTGATATTTGCAGAGGTTTCTATAGTATTTAAATCAATTTCCTCATCATCAATCTCGTCTGCAAAAATAAAATTTTGGGTTAGAAAAATAAATAATAATAATAAAAATAATATTTTTTTTAACATATAATCACCTTGATAAAATTTATATTCAGTTTTTTGGGGATAATGTTATATAAATTATATTTATATATTTTTTATATATAATTAATATTTTTATCATTTCGATATTTGAGTTATTATTTTGAGAATTTTCTTTGGAAATTGCTGGAGTTTGTTGGAGTTTTATATAAAAAGAAGTTTGAAGAAGACATAAGTCCATAATTTAAGGGTAGAAGATGATATTGTATCTATTTGAAAAATCATCTCGTTCAAGAGCAATATTCAAGAGTTTCTAAACGTCACGGCGGAGCCCCCTTTCTGTTATAAACGAACATCCCCCCGCATTCTGTGTTAAGAAACTCTAGAATATTCTCTTTCAATTCGCTGATTTTTCAAATAGATACAATATCATCTTCTACCCTTAAATTATTCTGTTGTAAAAGTATTTTTTTATTATATAATTTTTAATCATATAATTTCCTTTATTTCGTATAATTTTTTCTTAACTATATTATAATTTGAAAAAGTAATTTTTAAAATTTGTTTTAGATAATATTTGCTTAGTAATTTTTAGGGAAAATTGCTGTTATTATTTTATATAACTTGACATTAGTATAAAATTTTTTTATACTTAATTTGATAAATGCTAATAAAATAAAGCAAATGTAGAGATTAATTTAATTTATTATGTTCTAAATTTTTTTGAAAAAATAATTATAAAAAAAGTGTGTAAAATGTTGATTTTACAATTGAAATATATTATAATAAATTCGTAGTGGACGATTTTTTCAAAAAATCGTTTACATAATTCGAATAATATATAAATAAAATATAAAGAAAAGGATGGTTAAATTTATGTTAAGAATTAAAAATTGCAAATTAGTACTTGTCCTTGCAATGGTAATTACTTTATTATTCCCATATGCAACACCAGTACTTGCAGCTGCAGATACGGCAAAACAAGAAGCTACATATACTCAAGAAGATTTAACAACTCTTGATGAAATTTCTTTAGCTTCTAGTAATTTTTTTGCTCATCAAACATCGTATACTGTAAATGGTGATAAAAATAAAAACATATATAAAATAGCTGTTTACAATGAAGATAAAAGTTTAGATAAAACAAATGCTATTTATTGTGTTAATGCTGAAAAAGGGATGCCTTCAAAAGATAATGGAGGTATGATATACAAAAATTTAGGTAATTTCTTTGAGTCAGAAAAAAATCAATATGTAAAAAAATTTGTAGACCAGTTACAATCAGAAGATGATGTAAATGATAAAGCATATAATGCAATTTGTTGGATTGCTCAAAATGCTTATTTAGAATACCCAAAAGATGAAGATGATAAGAATTTAGATAATTATTTAGAAAAAGTTTATAAATTATTCATTGAAGCATGCAATGATAAAATAGAGGATGATGATACAGAATATACAGGGGTACAATTTATAAAAAAACATTTAACATTAGATGATATAAATATGATTCAACAAGCTGCAATATGGTATTTTTCTAATCCAAATTATTTATCAATAACAAAAAATGATTCTAGTGATTCAGAAGAAGAATCTCCAAGATCTTCTATTAAAGATATGGAAGAAGATGAAGTAGAAGTAACAGAACAATTAGATACTGAATTAAATGGTAAAGATGATAAATTAAAAAATTCACAAGAAACCCAAAAAGCAGAGAAAATTGATAAAGAAACTGAAGAAGATGAAGTAGAAGTAACTGAACAATTAGATACTGAGTCAAATAGTAAAGATGATGAATTAAAAAATTTACAAGAAAATCAAAAAGTAGAGAAAATTGATGAAGAAACTGAAGAAGATGAAGTAACAGAGAATTCTGAAGAGAACATAGAAAATGCAATTAAAGAAGAACAAAACGAATCTAAAGATATTGCTGTTGGAGATGAGAAAATAATTGATAATGAGGTAGCTGAAGATAATGATGATGAACTACCAATACAAGCAACAGCATTAGATATTGATGCTGATTATGGATATTCTAAAGATTCTAATTTAAAAGATGTTAAATCTCAATATAAGTTAAATAATCTTAAAGTTCAAGTTCCTAATTCTTCTAATACTTGGAGTGATGATGAAAGTTATAATGGTGAAGATGGCGAATTTAGAAAAAGTGCAATGAATATGTTATTATCTTATTTAATAACAAATGCAGAAAAAGCTGAAACAATAGGTATTTCTGATGTATCTACAAATTATCCAGAATTTGAAAATAGAGATAGCAAATGTGATATTGTAGAGGTTGGTGGAAAAGCTAATTATAAATTTGGACCATTTAGTATTAAAATTCCAAAATCACCATCAAGTTTTAATATTAAAGTTTTTGATTATACTAATGGTGAGAAAGAATTAACAAATTATATTTTAAAAGATAGTGATGATCAAGATATAAAATCTTTTAGTGATTTAAAAACTGGTGATTTTTACATATATATACCTACTACTGATGAGATAACAGGTGTAAAATTAAAAATGACATATCCTCAAGATAAAACACAAGTTAGCTTTTGGGAAAAAAAGGATGAAGTGGATAAAGAAGAGAATGAGCATACTTATCAACCAGTTATTTGGATAACTAGAACTGGAAAAGAAGATCAAACTAGAGAAGTTCCAGTTGGAAAATATGATTTAGCTTTAAGAAAATATATTGTTGAAGTGGATGGAGAAAAATTAACTGGTGATAAATCAAGAGAGCCTGAAGTTGATGCAACAGGATTAACTAAAGGTGAGAAAACAGCTATATATAAACATCCTAAAAATGCAGTAGAAATTTCTAAAAATAGTAAAATTACTTATGAACTTAGAGTATATAATGAAGGAACAACAAGTGCTGTTGTTAAGAAAATAAAAGATTTTATTCCTGAAGGATTAGAATTAGCTCCAGAATCAGAAGAAGCTGGCTGGAAAGTAGAAAATGGAATAGCAACTTTAGATATAGATAATAAGATATTAACAGCAAGAGACGATACAAAATTAGAAAGTGAAAAAGGTACTTTAGAAGGTGGATTATCTACATATGCTGTAACAATAACTCTTCAAGTAACAGATGCAGCAAAAGCTGGTTCTGCATTAACAAATATTGCTGAAATTGCAGATACAAATGCAAATGATTCAGATTCTGATTCTAAACCTAATAATTTTGATAAAAATAGTGTTAAAGATTTACCTGGATATACTGGTAGTGGTGAAAAAGATGGATATTATCCAGGAATTGAAGATGATGATGATTTTGATAAAGTTATAATAAAAGATGAAAAACCAACAATTGATTTAGCATTAAAGAAATTTATTACTTCAGTAAATGGCAAAGAATTAACTGGAAATGATTCTAGAGAAATTACTGTTGAAAGTACAGATCCTTTGAAAAATGGTGGATTAGATGCTAATTATACTTCATCTAAAGCTCCACTTTTAGTAAAAAAAGGTGATATAGTAACATATACAATTAGAGTATTTAATGAAGGCGAAACTGATGCTTATCCATTAGAAATTGCAGATTTCATACCAGAAGGATTAGGCTTTATAAATGGAAGTAAAGTAAATGTAAATAATGAATGGAAATTAGTTTCAACATCAGATGCAATTTATTTAAAAGATATTGAAAATGCAGTTAAAAATGCAGAAGCAATTAACGGATTTTCAGATGAACAATCATTAGGTGATTTAATGGTTGTAAAAGGAAAAGCAGAAATAACTTCTCAGGCAACTGCATCAACAAAATTATCAGCATTTGATGGATCTGATAATTTAAGTAGTACAGATATAGAAGTAGTTTGTGTTGTTCTAGCTGATGAAAAAATAGATGATAATTTAAAGAACTTTGCTGAAATAATTCATCATGGTACTCCTGATGAAGATGGAAATATTTTAACAGATGAAGATGGTGTTAAGGATAGAGATTCAACTCCAGATAGTATATCAAAAGAAAATAAATATGGCGAAGATGACGATGATGATGAAGATTTAACTATGAAAGATGAAGAATATGACTTAGCATTACAAAAATTTATAACAGCTGTAGATGAAACACAAATTACAGATAGACAGCCTACAGTTTCTTATGAAAATGGTAAGATAACATATAATCATTCAACTAACCCACAAGAAGTTGCTAATGGCCAATTAGTAGAATATACAATAAGAGTTTATAATGAAGGTGCAACAGATGCATATGCTGCAGAAGTAGCTGATGATATTCCAAATGGTTTAGAATTTGTTGCAGATAATGAAACAAATAAAAAATATAATTGGAAATTATTTGATGCAAATGGAAATGAAACTACAAATATTAGTTTAGCTAAAACTGTTAGAACTGATTATTTATCAAAAGAAAACGGAGAAGGAAATTTATTAAAAGGATTTGATTCTTCAAAACCAATAAGTACTGATTCAAATAATGCAAATCCTGATTTTAGAGATGTAAAATTAGTATTTAGAGTTAAAGAAGAAGTTTTAGAAAAAACAACTACAACAGAAAAAAGAATTATTATAAATACTGCAGAAATAACAAAAGAAACAGATACTGATGGAAATGATGTTACTGATATAGATTCAACTCCAAACAATTGGAAAGATGGAGAAGATGATATAGATAAAGAAAGAGTATATGTAAAATATTTTGATTTAGCTTTAAAGAAAAGACTAGTTAAAGTTATAGTAATGGAAAATGGAAGAACAACAGAATATAATATAAATGATGATACTTTATTTAAAGTTGAATTAAATAAGAAGAGTATTGATACAACTGTTGTAAAATTTGTTTATAGTATTGTTGTAACAAATGAAGGTGAAATTGAAGGTTATGCTAAAGAAGTTAAAGATTATATTCCACAAGGATTAGAATTTATTGCTGCTGATAATGCTGGATGGTATAATGTTGGTGATAATGTAGTAGCAACAGATGCATTAGCAAATACTTTATTAAAACCAAAAGAGTCAGCTTCAGTTAATATAACTTTAAAATGGATAAATGGTCAAGATAACTTAAACAAAAAGGTAAATGTTGCTGAAATTAGTAAACATGAAAATCCATACAATTCAAATGATATTGACTCAACACCAGACAATAAAGTTCCAGATGAAGATGATATAGATGATGCTCCAGTATTATTAAGTGTTTCAACAGGTTCATCTCAATCATATTATGGATTGATTGTTGCTGTAGCAGTTATAATGACAACAGGTATAGTTTTAATTAAGAAATATGTATTATAATAAAATAAAAAAAATATAATATATTTAGATAGGTACATAGTAAAATATGTACCTATTTTATTATTTAAATATTTACATTAAAAAATTGATATGATATAATAAATGTGTAATTTTATAAATGGGGTGGTAAATAAAATGAATCAAATTTTAAATTCTGATCCAAATATAAACAATAAAAATTATAATAATTATAATTCTCCAAAAAATAATAATGGAAGAAATGTGTATACAGATAAAGTTATACGTATTTTTGCAATATGCTTAATTGTTTTTGCATTAGCACTTATTTCTACAGGAGTATATAGTTATGTTAATAATCAAGAATATGATGAAGAAGTTAAAAGTGTTCAAGAAACTAAAGCTAATATTTCTGCTGAAGAAGTAGATGGAAAAATACTAATAGAAGCTACTCATGATAAAGAAATTAAACAATTAGTATATTCATGGAATGCCCAAAAAGAAACTAAAGTTCAATGTGAAGGAAAATCTATTGAGAAAGAAATAGATCTACCTGCTGGAAATAATAATTTATTAATTTCAGTTTTTGATGAAAATGGAGTAGAATCTACTTTTGAAAAATCTTTTGAATCAGAAGATGGAATAGATATTATTAATCCAGAAATAAATTTAAAGGTAGATGGAAATAAATTAAGAATTACAGTAACAGATGAAACAGCTTTAGATTTTGTTACTTATAGATGGAATGATGATGAGGAAACAAAAATTACTCCTGAAGATGATGAAAAGAAAATAGAGCAAGAATTAGAAATTAAAAAAGGCGAAAATGATATAACAATAATTGCTGTTGATAAAAATAAAAATACATCTAATGATAAGAAAACTTTTAGAGGTGTTACAAAACCAGAAATTATAATAGTTTCATCAGCGGATGGTAGCTATTTAGATATAACATGCAAACATGAGTCTGGAATCAAAAAAATAGAATATACTTTAAATGGTCAAAAATATGAAGGAACTTTTGATGATAAACCAGCTTCTGTTCAATTTACTCAACCTTTAGATATAGGATATAATAGAATTATTTTAACTGCTATAAATGATGAGAATACTTCTAATACATTTGATGGTCAAACCGAATACTATCCAGAAGGTTATGATGCATCACAAGAAGAATCAAATTCAGATAATCAAGAAGATGAAAATGAGAATACAGTAGATACTGATGAAGATTCAGATGAACAAAATAATGAAGAGTCAGATGAACAAAATAATGAAGAATCAGAAAATGAATAAACAAATGAAGAATAAATTCTAAAATATTATATGGGCGGAATTCCGTCCATATCTATTGTGAATTAGGAGAAAAGTATGGTACAAGATATTTATATTTTGGAAGAAAATGAGGAACTAAAGAAAAAATTAGAATATTTATTTTTAAATGATGAAAATAAATATGAATTTATTGATTTTAAAGTAGATGAATTAGATAAAATATTATTAGATATTCCTACAATGATAATAATTGATGAAGATTTTGTTAAAGATAAATGCTTGGAAATATGTAAAAGAATTAGAGATAATGAAGATAATAGTATTACTCCAGTAATAATAATTTCTTCAATATGGGATTTGCGACATTCTGTTGATACTTTAAGAATGAGTGTTCAATATTATATAAATAAACCTATAGATGATGAATATTTATATTACATTGTTAGAAATATGATCCAACTTATTTATTTAAATAGAAGAATAAGTCCACTTACCGGTCTTCCAGGAAATGTTCAAATTCAAACAGAGATGAAAAGAAGATTATTAAAAAAAGAGTTATTTGCAATTTTATATTTTGATTTAGATAATTTTAAAGCATATAATGATGTATATGGCTTTAGCAATGGTGATGAAATAATTAAATTTACAGCTAGAGTTATATGTAAATCAATACATAATTTAAAAGATGCAGATTGTTTTATTGGACATGTAGGCGGTGATGATTTTGTTGCAATTATATCTAAAACTGACTATGATATCTTATGTCAAAATATGATTTTGGATTTTGATTCAAAAGTATCAAAATACTATACTCAAGAAGATATTGATAGAGGATATGTTGAAGTTGCAAATAGAAGAGGAATAATAGAACAATTTCCTATTGTTTCAATTTCTATTAGTGTTGTAGAAGTTGATAAAGATAAATATAAAAATACATTAGAAATAGGTGAAGTTAGTGCACAAGTTAAGCATCAAGCAAAATCAATAATGGGTAGTACATATATAATAAATAAAAGAAAATTTTAAGAATAAAATATAAAAAGCCTTCTTATTTGAAGGCTTTTTATATTTTATTCTTTTTTAATTTTTTTCTAATTGTGTTTCAGAAATTACTTCTGAAGTTGATGATGTACTAGGAGTAGTAGGTGCTTCAGAAGTTGCCGGAGTTGATGGTGCAGATGGCTCAGCTGGTGTAGTAGAAGGTGGTGTTGGCTCTGAGGTTGTTGATCCAGATGAGGTTGAACCAGAGTTTGTATTTCCTAAATTATCATTTGAATTTCCACCTTTTTCTGATTCAGATGTATTAGGCTTTGCTGTTGATTCTCCTGGATTTTTATTATCATTAGAACTATCTGTTTTTGAATTTTCTTCAGGTGGTTCTTTTTCTTGTTCTTCATTATTATTTATTTGGTCATTTTTTCCTTTATCTAAAGAAGAATTATTTGAAGGTGAATCTGTTTGCTCTGTATTTTGATTATTAGTTGGAGTGTCTTGTGATAATTCATTATTATCTTGTATTTTATTTTCTGTATAGCTTGGTGTTTCTGTTTTTGAATTAGATTGAGAATGACTTGAATCTTCTTTTGTAGAGTAGTTTGGTTGATTATTTACTGTAGTAGAAGATTTTTTTGTTGTAGTATTAGATTTAGTGTTGTTTTTATTATTGTAATTTGGAGTAGTATAAGTTACACTAGGTATACCACTACCACCATTCCATGGATTATTTTTGTCTGGATCCGTTGGATCCCAATCTCTATTTTCTTTATTACTAGAAATCTTTTGTGCTTTAGGTTTACCCAAAGGTCCAGGATTTGAAGTGTCAGAATAAAATTCTACGTATGTTCCTGAAGTTATATTATCATATATCCATTTTGCATCTTGTACAGTTAATCTTATACATCCAGCCGATGCCGTAGTTCCAAGTTTATCATATTCTTCATATTCTAAAGTATCTGCTCTTTGTTCAAAATAAGGAACTGAATGGAATAATATACTTTTTACTATTCTAGTAGAGTATTGACCATATACACCTCCATATAAACTAAGCCAACGATATTTATAAGTAATTTTATATGTACCAGATTTAGGAGTAGCTTTTCCTGTTGAACAAATCATAGCTTTATATGGTTTTGTATAATTTCCTTCATCATCTTTTTTAAATATAGTTACACAATTAGCACCATAATTAACTCTTATATAATATTGAGAAGCTCCGGTTTTAATTGCTGTATCACTAACAAAAGATTCTTTATCTTCAGTGTTTTCTAATGACGAAATATCAGTATAATCATTTGGTGAATTTGGCTCTAAATCATGTGCCATTAAAATACTTTGAAATGTAAAAGCATCTCTAACAGTTTCTTCTAAGATTTTGTTATTTGCATTCGATTCGCTTTTGCATAAAATAAATGTTACTAAAAGTGATAATAATAATATTAGAGTTATCCTTACTAAATTTCGTTTGAGTTCTTTAGTTTTATTTTTTTTGTTCATTATATTCCTCTCTTATTTTATTTATTTTTCTGTTAATTTTTTCAATTTGTATTTCAGCAAAAAATCCATTTTTATTTTTTATTATTTGTTTTTTTAGTAATAAATTTTTTACTTTTTCTTGTTGTTTTTTAGGAAGATTATTTATGGCTTTAGCAATAGAAATATTATCTTTAATTAAATCATCATAGTGATGATCTTTATTTAAATTGTTCATAAAAAAACTCCAAATTAAAAAAATATATAATAGTAAATTAATAAAAATTTATTTTTGTAGGTTAAGTTTCCTTAAGAAAATACTCACTATTATTATGAATAAAATTATAACATAGTATCAGAAAAATAGTCAATAATACCTTCGTAAATTCCCCATGCTAAACGTTCTTGATATTGCTCATTTTTTAAATTTTGAAGTTCTTCATTGTTAGATAAAAACCCACATTCTACAGTAACTGTAGGAATTTTTAAATTATCCATTATAAATTTTCCTGTTAGTGGTAAAATTTCTCTTTTATTGTTTTTTTCTATTGATGAATTTAAGTTATTTTGAATAAAACCAGCAAGCTTTTTACTATTATCATTATTTTTTTGATAGAAGGTTTGCCAACCAGAGCAACTAGATAAATCAATTTTATTTAAATGTATAGAAATAAAAATTTCTGATTTAGATTCATTTGCAATTTTAATTCTGTTATTTAAATCAGATCTTTTTTTATTTGATGAATTACTATCATAAATTCCATTTTCATCACTTCTAGTTAGAATAACTGTACTACCAGAAGATTCTAATAATTTTTGAAGTTTTAATATAATAGATAAATTTATACTCTCTTCGTTTGTTCCATCATTGGCGATTGCTCCACCATCTGGAAGTCCATGTCCTGCATCTAATATTATAGTGTGTTCACTAGAAGGTAGGGAAGAAGTTTCAATAGTTTTTCCAGGATTAAAAAAAGCTATAGAAATAATTATAGCAGACAAAACAAATAACATTCTTTTTTTATTAAATAATAACATTATAATCACCCAATAAATTTTATTATAAGTATTTTATTTTATTCTTAAATTATAATTATTCTAAAAAATAAATAAAAAAATAAAAATTTAGAAAAATAATCTATTGAAAATAATAAAAAAAATATATATAATAAAAAATATTATTTTATTCGGAGAAAAATATGAAAATTAAATTTAAAGAATTTATGAGTAATTTAAAGGAAAAAATAAAAAATGTTGAAGTTGAAGAATTGCTAAGTTCAAGGTGGTATATTTTAATTTTAGGAATTATTTTAATAATAAAAACTATTTTATTTTATGCCGATACTGTATTCTTTAAAGAAGGAATTTGGTTATGGACTATTAGACAAACATCATTTTTTATTGTAATTTTACTTTCACCATTACTTTTATTTAGAAGTTCGAAAACAAGATTTATAGTTGGTCAAATTATAAATTTAGTTATAAGTTTAGTGTTATTTGCAGATGAATTGTATTTTGAGTATGCTTCAAACATTATATCCGTAATGCAAGCAGGAAATATTCAGTATAAAGATGAAATTTTGGCAGCAATACCATCATTATTAAAACTTAGACAGATTTTATATTTTATAGATTTTCCAATTTTAATTTTACTATTTATTAGAGGAACAATATCTGTAAAAAAGAGAAAAAATTTCGAATTCAAGCCTGTGTTTATAATGATTATAGGAATTGCAATTTTGTGTTCACACTATAAATTCGTTCCTGAATCATTAGATCTTGTAACAGGATATATTTATAATAAAAATAAATCTGTAAGATATGGTACAATATACGGATATCATACAGTGGATATTTTAAATGCTATAACTAATAGTAAAACTGTTGATTATCCTACTTATGATGAAGCAAAAAAAGCTTATGATGAATTAAAAGAATATCAAAATACTTCTAATCCAGAAAAAATAGAATATAAAGGTATTGCAAAAGGAATGAATTGTATTAGTGTTCAACTTGAATCAATTCAAAACTTTGTAATAAATGCGCAAATAAATGGAAAAGAAATTACTCCAAATTTAAATAAATTTTTCGCAGAAAATATTCAAATAACAAATATGCATGCTGCAAGTTATACTACAACAGCAGATTCAGAACATAGTATGATAAATTCTATGTATCCTTTAGAAAATGGAGAAGCTTTTAGTAAATATTATTCAAATACTTATGATGATATTTTTAAAAGATTTAAGTCTGCAAATTATACTAATATTTATGCTCATGGTAATTATAGATATTTTTGGAATAGAGGAAATGTGTTTTCAAAATATAAAGTTGATAAAAAATATTTCTTAGAAGATTTTGAAGATACTTCAGAACTTATTAGAACATATTTATCTGATGAACTTTTATATAAACAAGTAATGGATGGTTTAGATGTTAATAATGGAAATTTCTTTTTAGATATGGTAGCTGCATCTTCACATAAACCATTTGAATTAAAAGGAATAATTAATAAAGAACAAAAAGTAACAATTGATGTAGGAAAATATAAAGGTACTCCTTTAGGTTATTATTTAGAAGCTTGTAATTATGCTGATTATGCATTTGGTATCTTTTTAGATAAGCTAAAAGAAAAAGGATTATATGATAATACAGTTGTAATTGTTTTTGGTGATCATTATGGTATGACAATGTATGATGAAGATTTTATTGAATATTTAGGTGAAGACAAAGAACATTATAATGATGCTAGAATGCAATTTGAATTTACAAATGTTGCTTGTGGTATGAGAGTACCAGGATTACAAAATATTAGAATAGAAGATCCAGTTAGTAAAATAGATATAAAACCAACACTTTTATCTTTACTTGGAATAGAAGATAAAATATCTGTAGGGAAAAATATGTTTGATGGAAAACCTTATGTTGTAATAAGTAATGGAAAAATAATTACCAAAGATTACTTATATGATGGAAGTAATTGGTTTTATTTAAGTGATGGTAAACAAGTAGATTTAGAAACTATTGATGAAGAAACAAAAAATAAATTAAACGATTATGTAACTTGGTCTGTTAAAGAATTGGGTGTTTCTAATTCTATTGTTGTTGAAAATTTATTAAAAGGTAATTTAAAATAATCAAAGAGAACCAGAGGTGAGCCTCTGGTTCTCTTTTGATTAATTATTCATGTTCTACAGCTCTATTTGCAATTTCAATTGCCTTAGAAACCATTTGGCCACATTTTTTTGATGAAACGTTTTTCCAACTGCCATCTTTTTTTACTTGATCATAAACGCCAAGTTCTTTAGCAATTTCTTGTTTAAGATTTTCTGATATTAAACCTTTTACTTTACTCATGATTTACAACCTTTTTAGTAAAAATTTTTATTGATTTTATATTTATAAAATCAATTTATTATTATTATGCTAAAAAATAAAAATAATATGTTGTAAATTTTTGGACTTTAGTTTGAATAATTTTTTATTTATTGAAGAAAATACAAAATAGAAAATTATTAAAAGACTGGAGTTTTTTATGAAAAATTATAAAAGTTTAAATATCGATGGAATATTACTGGATAAAAATCAATTACAAAACTTATTTGAAAAATTGGCTGTTAATCAAGTAATTCAAAATTATTCTAATAAAAATACTTATCCAATCCCTTTATTAAAAAAAGACTATTACAAAATTTTGGAAACTTATAATTTACTTAGTAAACATTTAAAACTTGGAATTAAAATTCATTCAGCTGGTGAATGGATTTTAGATAATTTTTATATAATTGAAGAAAATTTTAAATATATTCAAAGTGAACTCACATTAAAAAAATATAAAAGCTTAAATGGGATTGCTGAAGGAGAATATAAAGGATTTTCTAGAGCATATGTTTTAGCGTCTGTTTTAGTTTCATATACAGATTGTAATATAACAGAAGAAGCAATAAGAATTGCACTTGGTGCTTATCAAAGTAAAAAGCTATTATCTATGGAAGAAATAACTACTTTTGGTTTATTTTTAAAAATTGCAGAAATTGAAAATATAAGAAAAATTTGTGAGAAGATTATTGTTTCTCAGAATCAAAAATATAAGGTAGAAAGTATTATAGAAAATCTCGTAGAAAAAAGAAATATAAAAGATAGGATTTTTACAAATAAAGTTAATATAAAATATTCGTCTAAAACAGAACTTAAATTTTCGTTTATAGAATATATGTCTTATAGATTAAAAAAATATGGAAAAAATGCAATTGCTTATCAAAATATTTTAGAACAAGAAGTTTTGAAAATAGGTTTAACGATTTCAGATGTAATTCAAAAAGAACATTATCAAATTGCTAATTTAAAAATTATTTTAGGTAATTGTGTAAAAAGTATTAAAAATATTGGTAGATTAAATTTTGATGAATTATTAAATGAGATTAATGGAACAGAAGAAATTTTAGTAAAAGATCCGGCAAAAATATATCCTTTAATGGATCAGGAAAGTAAAGGATATTATAGGACAAAAATAGAAAAAATAGCAAAAAAATATAAAGTATCAGAAGTTTATATTTCAAATAAAGTAATAGAATTGGCTGAAAGATTCAGTAGTGATAATGTAAAATCTCATATTGGATATTACTTATTTAAATCTGGATATTTTGAGTTATTAGATGAACTTCAAGTAAAATATAAAAAACCATTAAATTTGAATCAAATTTCAAAACTTTATATTGGTTTAAATTTTGGATTAACTATTTATATAGACTTTATATTTTCTTTTCTTATAACTTTAAATTATGGAAAAATGATTTATGGAATAATAGGTTTTATTTTATTATATATTCCGATTTCTGAAATAGTAATTAGATTAGTAAATTATATTTTACAAAAATTAAAGAAACCAGGGCTTATTCCAAAGTTAGATTTTGAATCTAAAATTCCTGAAGAATATTCTACTATGATAGTAATTCCTACAATATTAAATTCTAAAGAAAAAGTTGAAGAAATGTTTAAAAAACTGGAAATATATTATCATGCTAATTTTCAAGAAAATTTATATTTTACGCTTTTAGGTGATTGTACACAAAGTGATATAGAATCAGATAATAATGATAAAATTATAATTGAAACAGGTGCAAAAGAAGCTCAAAGGCTAAATACTAAATATAATACAAATATTTTCGGATTTATTTATAGGAAAAGACACTGGAACTCTGGAGAAGGAAAATATATAGGTTGGGAAAGAAAAAGAGGATTACTCTTTGATTTTAATTTATTTTTAGAAGGGAAAAAGATAGATGATTTTCTAATAAATACTATTGATAATGAAATTTGTAGTAAAATTAAATATGTTATAACACTAGATAGTGATACAAACCTTATATTCGACTCAGCTAGTAAAATGATAGGCGCTATGGCACATATTTTAAATAGGCCAATACTTAAAGATAAAAGAGTAATAGATGGTTATGGAATAATGCAACCTAGAGTAGGATTAGATTTATCTCAAAGTAGGGTTTCGAAATTTGTAGAAATCTATAGTGGTCAAGGTGGAATAGATTTTTATACTAATGCTGTTTTTGATATATATCAAGATTATTTTAAAGAGGGAATTTTTACTGGTAAAGGAATATATGATGTAAAAATATATAATAGAATTTTAAAAGATGAAATTCCAGAAAATACAGTTTTAAGTCATGATCTATTAGAAGGAAATTATTTAAGATGTGGACTTTTAAGTGATATAGAATTATTAGATGGGTTCCCAAGTAAATATTTATCATATATAAATAGAAATCATAGATGGGTTAGAGGAGATTGGCAAATTACTTCATGGCTTAAAAATAAAAATTTGAATAAACTTTCAAAATTTAAAATTTTTGATAATTTAAGAAGAAGTTTAATTAAGCCATTAGCAATTTTTGGTATTTTAGTAGGAATGCTATTTAAAAATTGGTTAATTTCTATAATATCTTTTTTAAGTATAGAAATTATTTATCTTATAGATATATTAAATTATGTAATTTTTAAGAAAAGTAATGTAAAAGGTGCAATCTACTCAAATAGAAATTTCTCACAAAAATTAGATGGATTACCTTTAAATTTTATAAAAATATTTTTAGATTTTATATTTTTACCTTATGAAGCATATAAAAATATTGATGCCATTTTAAGAGTATCATACAGAAAGAGAAATAAAACAAAGCTTCTAGAATGGACAACTTCAGAGGAAAGTGATAAAAAATGTTCATCTAAGGTAACTGCATATTATAGAGAAATGATAGTACAAGTTATTATAGGAATAGCTTCTTTTGTATTAGGATTTTTTATTATAGGTTTATTATGGATTATTGCACCAATTATTGCTTGGAATATAAGTAAACAAAATAAGCAAACTCAAAAATTAAGTAAGCAGGATAAAGAATATTTAGAAGGTGTTGCAAAAGATACTTGGAAATTTTTTTCAGAGAATATAACTAAAGAAAACAATTATCTTATTATAGATAATTATCAAGAAGACAGAAAAAACAAAATTGTAGCTAGAACTTCTTCTACTAATATAGGATTAGAACTTATTTCAATAATTTCTGCTTATGATTTAGGATTTATATCTATAGAAAAATGTTTAGATTATTTAAATAAAATATTTACAACTATAAATAAATTAAGCAAATGGAACGGTCATTTATATAATTGGTATAATACAGATGATTTAAAACCTTTAATACCAAGATTTATTTCAACAGTAGATAGTGGAAATTTTGTTGGTTATTTATATATAGTAAGACAATTTTTAATAGAAAATAAACAAAATCATGATTTAGATAATTTATTATTAAATGTAGATAATTTAATAAATGAAACTGATTTTTCTTATTTATATAGCAATAAAAATAAATTATTTTCAGTAGGATTTAATTTAGAAGAAAACATGCTTGTAGATTCTTACTATGATTTCTTAGCTTCTGAAGCAAGACAGGCAAGTGTTGTTGCTATAACTAAAAGAGATGTTCCTTTAAAACATTGGAATAATTTAAGTAGAACCCTTACAGTATTTAAAGGATATAAGGGTTTAGTTTCTTGGACAGGAACAGCATTTGAGTATTTAATGCCAAATATAAATTTAAAACAGTATGAAGGAAGTTTAATAGATGAATCTTCAAGATTTGCTATTTTAAGTCAGATAGAATATTGCAATAAACTTGGTATACCTTGGGGAATATCTGAATCTGCATATAATACTAAAGATTTTAATTTAAATTATCAATACAAAGCTTTTGGTATACCATGGCTTGGCTTAAAAAGAGGTTTAGAAGATGATTTGGTTGTTTCTCCATATAGCACATGTTTAGCTTTAACATTAAAATTAAAAGCGGGAATAGATAATTTAAAAAGACTAGAAGATTATGGTTGTAGAGGAAAGTATGGTTTCTATGAATCAATAGATTTTACTCCAAATAGGTTAAATGTAGATAAAAAATATGAGGTTGTAAAAACTTATATGGCACATCATCAAGGCTTAATTTTAACTTCTTTAAATAATGTTATAAATTCAAATATTTTGCAAAAAAGATTTAATTTAGATTCTAGAATAGAAGCTGTTAATATTCTTCTTCAAGAAAGAATGCCTGTAAAAATGATAATTACTAAAGATGAAAAGAAAAAAGTAGAAAAATTAAAAAATGACAATTTAGTAGGATATGCACAAAGAGAAATAAAAGATCATGATTATGCACATAAAAAAGTAAATATAATATCAAATGAAAATTATAAGGTGTATATAGATAATTTTGGATGTGGATATAGTGAATATAAAAATAAACTTGTTACTGAATACAAAGATACAATACCTTCTAAACAAGGAATTTTTTTCTATATAAAATCAAATAGAAGAATTATAAAATTAGAAGAAGAATGTAAAGTAATATTTTCTCCTGATAAAGCAGAATTCTTAAAAATTGATGGTAATTTAAAATTTGAAACTAATATAACTGTAAATCCAAATTATCCTGTAGAAGTAAGAAAAATTAAAATTTCAAATACAGGAAGTAATGAGGAAATATTAGATTTATATTGTGAAATGTTACCTATTTTATCAAATAAAATGCAACAATATGCTCATCCAGCATTTAATAGATTATTTTTAAAATACGAAAAAATAGATGATGTTTTTTGTGTTACAAAAACTGAAAATAATTTAATTGATAAATTGCATTTAGCAGTTTGCTTATATTCAGAAGGAAGCCAGGTTGTTGAAAGAGCATTTGAAATTGATAAAGAGAAATACTTTGGAAGAGAAAATTTAGGAATACCACTTGCAGTAGTTCAAAATAGAAAATTTGATAATTCTGTAGTTCAAATAGTTGATTCAATGTTGGCTTTAAAAAACACATTTAAATTAAAGCCAAATGAAGATATAGAATTTTCATTATTATTAAGTGTAAATGAAGATAAAAATATTTGTTTAGAAAATTTAAATAGTGCAAGAGGAAATGAAGAGATAAATAAAATTTTTGATTTATCTAGTGTTAGAATACAAGAAGAATTAAAATATTTAAGAATAAGTTCAGAAGCATTATTAAATTCAATGAAATTATTAGATTTTATATATGATAAGAATTTACCAAAATTAAATAATAATTTTGAAAATACATTTGAATATAATAGTATTTGGAAATATGGAATATCTGGAGATTATCCTATAATTCTATTCGAATTTAAAAATGTAGATGAAATATATATATTTGAGGAGTTTTTAGATATATTTATTTTTTATAGAACTAAAAATATATTTTTAGATATAGTAGTTTTGTTATATGAAAAAAATATTTATGAACATTATGTATTAAATTCAATACAAGAAATAATAGAAGAAAAGCAAATTAGCTATTTAAAAAACCAAAAAACTGGAATTTATATAATAAATAAAAATGAAATATTAAATGAAGATTTAGAATTTTTATATTGTAATTCAAAATTAAGAATTGATAGTAAAAAAGGAACTCTAAAAAATTATATTAAAGAATTAGAAGATGATATATCTGTAACAAAAAAAGTAGAAAAATTAGATATAAGAGAAGTAGAAGAGGAGATTTTACCATGCAATATAGAAACAAAAGATTTTTATAATGGAATAGGAGGATTTTTAGAAAATGGAAAAGAGTATATCTTTGCAGTAAATAAAGATTTAAAAACACCAGCAGTATGGAGTAATGTTCTTTCTAATAAATTCTTTGGAACTATAGTAACAGAAAATATGTCTGATATAACTTGGAGTAAAAATAGTAGGTTAAATAGGTTACTTCCTTGGAACAACAATTCTGTTCAAAACGTTCCTTCAGAAATTTTCTATGTTTTTGAAAAGAGTAAAAATAGAGTTTGGACTTTAAATAGTGGAGTTATACCTAATAATAATTATTACTATTGCACTTATGGATTTGGATATTCAAAATACAGAAATGTAACAGACGGAATTCTGCAAGAAACTAATATTTATGTTCCTTCTGAAGATAAAATTAAAGTAACAGATATTAGATTCAAAAATATTTATGATGAAAAAAGAACTATAAATATAATATTTTTAGCAAATTTGGTTTTAGGGGAAGATGAGTTTTTAACTAATAAAAATTTAGTTGCAAAATTAAATAATAATATTGTATATGTAAAAAACACAGTACCATCTTTAGAATTTAAAAATAATGTTATGTTTATTTCTAGTAATTGTGATATAAAAAATATAGCATATAATAAAAATGATTTATTAGAAAATGGAGATTATAAAAAACCATATAAAATATTAAATTCAAAAAAGAATTTTTGTAATAATGTAGATAGTATAATTTTGGAATTTGAAATTGAATTAGAAGCTTTTCAAGAGAAAAAACTTATTATTAGTATAGGTGAAGATTCAAATGTTCAAAATATACAAGGAGTAGCCCAAAAATATAAAGACATTGAATTTGTAAGGCTTGATTTAGAACAAACTAAGAAGAATTGGAATAATTTATTAAATACATTATGGATAGTAACACCATCAAAGGAATTAAATTATTTATTTAATGGCTGGCTTGGGTATCAAACTATATCTAGTAGAATTTTTAGTAAGAGCTCTTTTTATCAATCTGGAGGTGCTAATGGATTTAGGGATCAATTGCAGGATTGTTTGGGAATGAAATTTTTAAATTCTGATTTATTAAAACATCAAATATATAAATGCTGTGAACATCAATTTATAGAAGGAGATGTATTACATTGGTGGCATGAAGAAACTAAAAGAGGAGTAAGAACAAAATTTTCTGACGATTTATTATGGCTTCCATATAGTGTAATAGAATATGTAGAATTTACAAATGATTATAATTTTTTAGATGAAGAGATTGAATATTTATGTGGTAATTTGTTAAAGGATAATGAACAGGAAAAATATGATATATTTTATAAGGGAAAAGAAAAAGAATCAATTTATAATCATTGTATAAGAGCTATAGAAAAAAGTTTGAATTTTGGTGAAAATGGATTCCCTAAAATTGGATGTGGAGATTGGAATGATGGATTTAGTAATATAGGTAGTAAAGGAAAAGGTGAAAGTATTTGGCTAGGATTCTTCCTATACGATATTTTAAATAGATTTGAAAAATTATTAAGATTAAAAAATGATCAAGAGAGAATTGAAAAATATAAAAATATAAGAAATGAATTAAAAAGAAAGTTGAATACAACAGCATGGG
The DNA here is from genome assembly GCA_947630235.1 of uncultured Clostridia bacterium. Taxonomy (GTDB): domain Bacteria; phylum Bacillota; class Clostridia; order TANB77; family CAG-508; genus Scatovivens. The sequence continues at coordinate 19,932 of CANRGN010000002.1, read as the reverse complement.
ATGGAAAATGGTATAGAAGAGCTATTGATGATGATGGCAATATTATAGGAAGTATAGATTGTGATGAATGTAAAATTGATGGAATTTCACAAGGTTGGGCGGTAATATCTGATTGTGGAGATAATGATAAAAAATATATCTGTTTAGAAAGTGCTGAAAACTATTTAGTAGATAAAGAAAATAAAATAATAAAATTATTTACTCCAGCTTTTCAAAATTGTTCTTTTAATCCTGGATATATAAAAGCATATCCAGAAGGAGTAAGAGAAAATGGTGGGCAATATACTCATGGTGCATTATGGCTTGTTATGGCATTTTTTAGACTAGGGTTAGGCGATAAAGGATTTGAATTACTTTCACTTTTAAATCCATTAAATCATTCTCAAAACTTAGAGGCAATAAATAAATATAAAAAAGAACCTTTTGTAGTATCTGCAGATGTTTATTCTAATAAAGATATGATGGGAAGAGGAGGCTGGAGCTGGTATACAGGTTCAAGTAGTTGGTTTTATAAAATAATAATAGAAGAACTTTTAGGATTAAAAATAAAAGATGGTTTTTTAAGTGTTAAACCATCAATTCCAAAGAAATGGAAAAATTTTGAAATACATTATAAATATAAAACTAGTATGTATAATATAAAAATAAATAATTTTAATGAAAAAAATGTTGGAACTGAAAAAATAATTTTAAATAATGAAATATTAAAGGACAATAAGATATTTTTACAAAACGATGGTAAAATTTATAATGTTGAAATTTTTATGTAACTTTGGTAATTAAATTGAAAAAAATTTGAAAAAAACTTGTACAAATTTAATAAATATGATATAAGTTAAATAAATGATTTTAAAATATAATAAAATAATATTAGAATTAGTTTATTCCATTTGGAATACTAAATTATTGAGTTTTGCTTTAAAAAGAAAGGTTCAATGGTGTGGGAGAAATTATGGAAAGAGAAAAAAAATTAATTTTAGTTGTAGATGATGAAGAAAATATCAGAGATTTATTAGTTTTTAATTTACAAAAAGAAGGATATGATACAATAGAAGCTGAAGATGGATTAACAGCTGTAGATATGGCATTAAAACAAAAACCAGATCTAATTTTATTAGATGTAATGATTCCTAAATTAGATGGAATTTCAGTCTGCAAAAAAATAAGATATGCTTTAAATATTTCTAATATTCCAATTTTAATGATATCTGCTAGAGATACTGAATCTGATAAAATAGTTGGTTTAGAAATGGGTGCTGATGACTATATTACCAAACCTTTCCAAATTAGAGAAGTTATGGCTAGAATTAAGGCTAATTTAAGAAAAGTAGAAGTAAATTCTAATCAAGAAATGAATCAAGCAAGTAATGAAGATAAAGAAAATATAATTAAAGTTGGAGATTTAACTTTAGATTTAAAAAGAGTAGAAGTAAAAGTAAAAGGTGAGGTTATTAATTTAACTAAAAAAGAGTTTGATGTATTAAAATATCTTGCTACTCAACCAGGTCAAGTTGTTACAAGAGAAATGCTATTAAGAGATGTATGGGAATATGAAGAGTATGTTGGTGCAATAAGAACAATAGATGTAACAATGAATAGAATAAGAGATAAAATAGAAAAAGATAAAGCAAATCCAAAAATTTTAATTACCAAAAGAGGTTCTGGATATTATGTAACAGATAAAAATTAATAATAAAAAGTAACTTTTTATGTAGTTGCCAAAATTAACTACATATTAAAGTTACTTTTTTTATGAACCAGAGGGACGTATCGGGACGACTGGTTCATAATTTCCGTAAAATACCAAAAAAAAAATTTTCAAAATAACTTGAATAAAAAATCATATATGTATATAATAAAAAAAGCAAAGTATAGGGAGCTAAGAATAATGTTGAAAAACATTCAGGTAAAAATTGTTATTGCATTTACACTTTTAGGATTTCTGGTTATAACCCTATTAGGTCTATTTTTTATTGATAGATTAGGAGATTTAAATTCTTTAGTAAATACTAAAAATATAACTCAAGTTGAGATTAGTAAAAATATTTCTAATGAGATAATAAATACAAAAAATGTAGTTTATAATTCTTTATTAATTTTTTCAATAGTTTCAATTATATTTAGTTTTATTATTGCAAAATTAGTTATATCTCCTATATCAAAAATCATAAAAAGTGCAGAAAAAGTATCTAATGGAAAATCTATGGATATTAAATATTTAGGAGATGGAAGAAAAAAAACAGAAATTGATGATTTAGTAGATGCTTTTGGATTAATGAATAGTGAATTAAAAGAAAATTTAATAGATGCAACAAGGCAAAAAAAACAGATGGAAACTATTCTTTTACATATGAAAGATGGAGTAATTGCATTTGATATTGAAGGTAATATAATACATATAAATCCTGCTGCAAAAACTTTTTTAAATTATAATAATGAAAAAAATTTCGATGAAATTTTTTCAAAATTTGATAATAATTTAAATATGGAAAAAATAATATATCTAGAAGAATTAACTTCATTAGATCAAAAAATTACTGTAAATGATAGAACAATGAATTTGTTTTTTGCACCATATACTAATGAGCATGAAAGACCAGATGGAGTTATTGTAGTTATACAAGATATTACAGAACATGTTAAGCTTGATAGTATGAGAAAAGAATTTGTAGCAAATGTATCTCATGAATTAAAAACGCCAATTCAAAGTATAATGGGGTATTCAGAAACATTATTGGCAGATGAAGTTGATAAGGATATGTTAGATAAATTCTTAGGAATAATAAATTCAGAAGCTAAAAGAATGGATAAAATGGTAAAAGAATTATTAGAGCTTTCTAAGTATGATAGAACACTTGTAGATGTAGATAAAACAGAATTTAATTTATATGAACTTACAAAAGATGCAATTGAAAGCTTAAATATAGAAATAGAAAAGAAAAAATTAACTCTTGAGTTTTTACCACCAGTTATGAAAATGCCATTAGTATATGCTGATAAAGGTGGAATTCAAAGAGTAATTTATAATATATTAACAAATGCTATTAAATATACAGATGATGGTGGAACTATAAGAGTATATGTGGGATGTGTTGAAAATACAGCATACATAAAAGTAAAAGATACAGGAATAGGAATCCCAAAAGAAGATTTGAATAAAATTTTTGAAAGATTTTATAGAGTAGATAAAGCTAGAACTAGAAAAACTGGTGGAACAGGCTTGGGTCTTTCTATAGCAAAAGAAATATTAGATCAAAATAATTCTTTAATAAATATAACTAGTGAGCTTGGAATTGGAACAGAGGTTGTAATAAGAATACCGGTTATACCAAAGAAATAAATAAGAAGTGAGGATGAAATTTATGAAAAAGAACTTAAGAAAAATTTTTTTTATTTTATTAGTAATGATTGCATTTGAAAAATGTGTTTTTGCAAGCAATACTACTGCTGGAACGATAAGTTTATTTAGTGGATCTATGAAATTTATTTTTGCAGGTGCTGCTCTTATTTTATTAGTGTTAGTTTTAGCATTATCTTATAAAATAGATAAAGAGGAGCCAAAAAATCCTAATGAAGGAAAAGTTTCGAAAAAGAATCTTGGTACTACTAATAAAAGTAGAAGTAAGGGAAAATCTAAAAAAACTTCAACCAATGAATATTCTGTTATAGAAGAAGACGATGATCCTAATGATAAAGCGTTAGAAAATAATTTAGATCAAAGTGATTTTGATTCAGATGAAGTAGCTGGATTTAAAGATGATGTTAATAGCGAAAAAATAATGCAATCAATTGATGATTTAGATGATGAACTTATGGATTATGGAGCAAATGAAGATAATTTTAATGATATTGATGAAATAGAAGATTATTCTGAAGATGACAATCATAAATTTAATAATATTGACGATTATAATAATAATTTTGGTAGTCTTGAAGATGATATAAACGATTTAGATAATGATTATGAAGATAGTTTAAATCCAAAATATGAAGAATATTATGAAGATAAAGCAGATGTTGATTTAGAAGAATATGAAGAAATCGATGAAGAAAATGATGTTGAATATGAAACTAATAAAGAAAATAATAATAGCGATATGATTTATTTTGATGAGAACGAATTAGATGATATAGAAGATTTTCAAGAAAATAGTTCATCAACTTCTATTTTGCATGAAGATAATGAAGAGAACAATAATGATGATATGATTTATTTTGATGAAAATGAATTAGATGATATAGAAGATTTTCAAGAAAATAATTCATCAACTTCTATTTTACATGAAGATAATGAAACAAATAATAATGATATGTTTTTTGATACTGATATTATAGATGATTTAGAAGATTTTGATGATCCAAAAGCTAAAAAAAATACTAAAACAGAAAATTTAGGTAGCTCTCTTGCAAGTTCAAATATGCCAAGAACACCTAGATCAAATCGCTTTTCAGATTTTTCAAGTTCAAATATTGGATTTAGAAATAAATCAACTGAGAGTACAGAATCAATAGGATTTAGGAATAAGTCAACTGAAAGTACAGAGTCAATAGGTTTTAGAAATAAAACAGTATCAGATGATTCTGTATCAACAATAGGTTTTAAAAGAAAAAATTCAAAATCATCTGGAACCACTACAAAGAGAGTATCTTCAAAAGGTAAAAAAGATTCAAATGATGATGAAAATTTTACAGGGACTACAACAAAAAGAAGAAAAATACAATAGTAAATAAAAAACTGGCAAAAATTTAATGCCAGTTTTTTTTGTTGATTTTTTTAATTATTTGTGTTATAAATAATAATGTGTATATGCTAAACTCATCCAATAGTACAAATTGTACTTATGGATATTACATTATTATGTGATATCCTGTATGGGCAAAGTATATACACTTTTTTTGAAAAAAACTTGATTTTATAGTAGATATATGATAAAATATCAAATGTTAAAAACGCACACATATTTAGTTTAAAATTGAGCAATGTAATATTGTTGTTTTAAATGTTTGAAAATATGTGGAGGATTAAATCAAAAATTAAGGAGGAAATTGAAATGGCAGTAGTTGCAATGAAACAATTACTAGAAGCTGGTGTTCATTTTGGACATCAAAAAAGAAGATGGGATCCAAAAATGGCAGAATATATTTTTCAAGTTAGAAATGGTATCCATATTATCGATTTACAAAAAACATCTAAAAAATTAGATGAAGCTTACAAATTTGTTAAGGATCAAGCTGAAGAAGGAAAAACAATATTATTTGTAGGTACTAAAAAACAAGCACAAGAATGTGTTAAAGAAGCTGCACAAAAATGTGGTATGTATTATGTTGATCAAAGATGGTTAGGTGGAATGCTTACAAACTTTGATACAATAAGAGCAAGAATTAAAAGATTAGAAGACTTAAATAAAATGGAAGAAGATGGAACTTTTGATGTTCTTCCAAAAAAAGAAGTTGCTGGTCTTAGAAAAGAAATGGAAAAATTAGAAAAAAATCTTGGTGGAATCAAAGATATGAAAGAAATGCCAGGAGTTATGTTTGTAGTAGATCCTAAAAAAGAAAGAATTGCTGTTTTAGAAGCTAAAAAATTAGGTATTCCAATAGTAGGATTAGTTGATACAAATTGTAATCCTCAAGATGTTGATTACCCAATACCAGGAAATGATGATGCTATAAGAGCTGTAAAATTAATCGCAGATGTTATTGGAAATGCTGTAATTGAAGGAAATCAAGGTGTAGATGCTGAAATAACTTCAGAAGTAGAAGAAGCAATAGAAGAAGTTACTGAGAATCCAGATATGGAAGAAGTTGTAGCAGAAGAAACTTCAGAAGAGGCTAAATAATATTAGGTAACATATAAGCGGAGATATTTAAATACTCCGCTCAATTTATAATATAATAAAAAATAATAGGAGGGATTTAAAAATGATAACTGCAGACTTAGTAAAACAATTAAGAGAAAAAACTGGAGCAGGAATGATGGATTGCAAAAAAGTTTTAACAGAAACTGATGGTGATATGGAAAAAGCAGCTGAATTATTAAGAGAAAGAGGAATAGCTAAAGCAGCTAAAAAATCTGGAAGAGTTGCTGCTGAAGGTTTAGTTAGTAGTTATGTATCTGAAGATAAAAAATTTGGAGCAATTGTTGAAGTAAATGCTGAAACAGATTTTGTTTCTAAAAATGAAGAATTCAGAACTTTCGTTTCAGATATAGCTGAAATAGTTGCTAAAGAAAATCCTACTGATGTTGAAAAATTATTAGGAATAGATTATAAAGGAACAGGAAAAACTGTTCAAGAAGTATTAACTGAAAAAATTGCAACAATAGGGGAAAACATGACAATAAGAAGATTCCAAAGATTTGAATCAACTGGTTTAATAGAAAGCTATATTCATGGAGATGGAAAAATAGCAGTTTTAGTTAACTTTACAAAAGGAAACTCAGAAGTAGCTAAAGATGTTTGCATGCAAATTGCTGCTGCTAGACCTGAATATTTATCTAAAGATGATGTTCCTGAAGAAGCAGTTAACAAAGAAATGGAAATATTAAAAGCTCAAGCTATTAATGAAGGAAAACCAGCAGAAATAGCTGAAAAAATGGTTCAAGGTAGAATAGGAAAATTTTATGGAGAAATTTGTTTATTAAATCAAGAATTTGTTAAAGATTCTAGTATGAAGGTTCAAGATTTATTAAAATCTAAAGATGCTGAAATTGTTGCTTTTTCTAGATTTGAAAAAGGTGAAGGAATAGAGAAAAAAGAAGAAAACTTTGCTGAAGAAGTAATGAAGCAATTAAAATAGAATTTAATTTAAATTTTTTAAATAAATGTAAACTTTATGTTTACATTTATTTTTTTTTGATATAAAAATGTAAAATTTTTATATCACCATTTAATATCTATTATTTTTTTGGGAAAAAATATATTGATTTTATATTATTTTTTGATATAATAAAATAAGGGATACTAAAGAAAGGAGAATTTGAATTGCAAGTTCTACTTATAGGTAAAAATAAAATATATAAAACTAATTTATCTTCTGAAATAATAGGCGAGTATTGGATTAGTGATAATATTGAAATGAGAGATCTAATAAAAATTGAAGCTATAAATGGCGTTTGGAAAGCTATAAGTAATAGTTATGCTAGAATTATTAATCCAAAATATTTAAAAATAGAAGAAGAATTACAAATAATAAAAGATGAAAAAACTTTTGTAGAAAGAGCTAGTTTGAAGGAATATGGAATGTATATTATAGCTTTAGGTAGTACAAAAAATTTATTCATCTTATATTGTTTACCAGATAAATCAAATGATTTTATACATAAGAAAATTGTAAATACAAAAGAAATTACAATAGGAAACGGAGAAAATTGTAGTATAGTATTTGAAAATGTTCTTATTTCAGAATTGCATTCAAAGATTTTTTTTGAAAATTCTAAGTGGTATGTTCAAAATTTTGATAAAAGATTTGGAACAATGGTAAACAGTTTACAAATTGAAGATAATATTACTGAGCTAGAAAATGGTGATGTTATATTTATCATGGGATTAAAATTAGTTCTTATAAATAATAATTTATTTATAAATAATATAGAAAATCAAATTAATTTTAAACAAAATGTATTAGTTCAAAGTAAAATAAAAAGTAGAATTTTAGATTTAAATAGTTTTGAATCAGATGATGATATAAATTTAGTAAATTGTGATAAATATTTTTCAAGATCTCCAAGAATGAAAGAAATAATAGAAGTAGAAAAAATAATTATAGATCCACCTCCTCAAAGTAAAAATTCAGAAGGAAAACCAATTCTTTTAATGTTAGGACCATCTATTGCTTTTGGTGTAGTATCTTTTGTTACATTTTTTACTGTATTATATTCTATAATAAAGGGTAATAGTTCTATTTCAAATAGTATAACTACATTGTTATTTCCTTTTGTAACTTTAATTTCAATGTTAGTTATTCCTATTTTAAATTTTAGATATGAAAAAAATAATAAAGAAAAATATGAAGCAAAAAGACAGCAAAAATATAAGGATTATCTTAATAAAAAAACAGAAGAGATAAATAAGATAAAACATAAACAATTGGGGATATTAGCCAAAAATTATTTAAATATAGATAAATGCCAAAAGGTAATTTTAGAAAATAATCATAGACTTTGGGAAAGAAGAATTGATGATTCAGATTTTTTAGCTATTAGATTAGGTACTGGAGATGTACCTTTGAAGGTTGATATAGAATATCCTGAGGATAGATTTGAAATGGAAGATGATGCTTTATTACAAATATTTCAAAATATTTTTGAAATAACTAAAAATATTAATAATGCACCTATAATAACTTCTTTAGTAGATAATATTATTACAGGATTTATTTTTAATAATCCTGATCAAATTGAAGCTTTTATGAAGAATATAATTTTACAATTAGTAACTTTTCAAAGTTATGAAGAATTAAATTTGGTATTTTTAGTTAATGATTTGAATAACTGGCAATATGTTAAAATGTTACCACATCTTTGGAATAATACAAAAAAAATACGTTTCTTTGCAGATGATTTTTCTGAAATAAATGAAATTTCAAAATATTTAATAGATGAATTGAATATAAGATTGCAAAATAAAAAAGATGAGTTAACATATTTACCTCATTATTTAATAATAACTAATGATTATAAAAAAATAGAGGATTTTGGATTTTTTACAGAATTAACAAAAATTAAACAAAATATAGGTTTTAGTTTATTATGTATTACAGATGATTTTTATAAATTGCCAAATGAATGTAAAACTTTTGTTAGAATTGATAATGATAAAGCTATTTTATTTGATAGTGAGAATGTTAAAGCTAGTCAAATACCAATTAAATTAGACGAATATAATGACATTTCTTTTAAATCTATTTCACAAAAATTATCTAATATTCCAATTAGAATAAAAAATAAAAGTACATATAGATTGCCAACAAATTATTCTTTTTTAGAAATGTATAAAGTTGGAAATATAAAAAGTTTAAATATTGAGGATAGATGGAAAAATAATGATTCGTCATTATCATTAAAAGCCCAAATAGGTATTGATAGTTCACAAAATCCTATTTTTTTAGATATACATGAAAAATACCATGGACCTCATGGCTTAATTGCAGGAGCTACTGGATCTGGAAAAAGTGAATTTATTATGACATATATTTTATCATTAGCTATTAATTTTCATCCATATGATGTTAATTTTCTTTTGATAGATTACAAAGGTGGAGGTTTAGCTGGAGCTTTTGAAAAAAATGATTTTAAATTACCACATTTAGTTGGTGTAATAACAAATATTGATACAGAGGGACTTCAAAGATCTCTTATTTCTGTTCAAAGCGAGGTAAAGAGAAGACAAGTTTTATTTAATGAAGTTAGAAATTTAGTTAACGAAGGAACAATAGATATATATAAATATCAAAGATTGTATCATGAAGGAATAGTTAAATTACCAATACCACATTTATTAATTATTTGTGATGAGTTTGCAGAATTAAAACAACAAAGACCAGAATTTATGGATGAATTAATTTCTATTTCAAGAATTGGTAGAAGTTTAGGTATTCATCTTATATTAGCAACGCAAAAACCAGCAGGAATTGTTAATGACCAAATAAGAAGTAATAGTAAATTTGCAGTATGTTTAAAAGTACAAGATACACATGATAGTATGGATGTAATAAAAACAAATGATGCAGCTTTTTTGAAAAATCCAGGTCAATTTTATTTACAAGTAGGAAACGCTGAATATTTTGTATTAGGACAATCTGGCTGGGCTGGTGCACCATATGTGCCTACTAAGACAATGAAAACAAATTTAGATACTTCAATAGAATTTATATCTGATATAGGTTTTTCAGTAAGAAAAGTTGATGATATAGTATCTAATAAAGAAAATAAAAGTTCAGCAGAGCAATTATCTAGCATTGTAAAGTATATGTGTGATTTAGCTAAAAAAGAAAATATAGAAACTAAAAGTTTATGGCTAGAGAATATATCTGATAAAATATATATAAATGAATTAAGAAAAAAATATAACTATCAAAACAATATAAATAATATAAATTTAATTTTAGGAGAATATGATAATCCTTCCCATCAAAGTCAAGGATTAGTTGAATATAATATTTTAGATAAAGATAACTTTATTGTATATGGTAATATAGAAAGTGGGAAAGAAACTCTAATAAATACTTTTATTTATGATTTAGTTACAAATTATGGTAGTGATGTTATTCAATTTTATTTAATGGATTTCGGAAGTGAAGCTTTAAGAATTTTTAAAAATTTTCCTCATGTTGGTGATGTAGTATTCGTATATGATAATGAAAAAATAGATAGATTGTTTGAATTATTAAAAAAAGAAATTACAAACAGAAAACAACTTTTAGTAAATTATAATGGAGATTATAATTTATATTTAAAAAGAGGAAATAAATTACCTATAATAATTTGTGTATTAAACAATTATGAAACTTTTGAGGAAGTTTATAATATGAAATATGATGATATTATATCATCAATTACTAGAGAAGGTCCACAATATGGAATATTATTTGTGTTATCGTGTGCTTCTTCTTCTAGTATAAGGTATCGTTTGAAACAAAATTTTGCAAAGAAAATTGTTTTACAATTGAATAAAACAGAAGAAATTAATGATATTTATGGAAAAACTGTAAGAAAGAAAATTCCTCATATATTCGGTAGAGGACTTATATCAAATAATAAAGATGAAATTTTCGAGTTTCAAACTGCTAGAATTTGTAAAGTTCAAGATTATAATAAACATATTGAAGAATTAGAAATCAAATTGAATAAAGAAAATGAAATTAGAGCAGTTCCTATTCCTATAATTCCAGAAATTATAACAATTGGAGAATTAAAAACATATCTAGATGGAATTTCTAAAGTTCCTATTGGGATTATTAAAGATAATTTTGAGATTTGCAGTTATAATTTTAAAGAAAATTTTATGACTGTAATAGGGTCAAAAAGTGTAAATAATGCAATAAAGTTTACTTTTAATATTTTAGAAGAAATAAAAGAATTACCAAATAATAGTATAAATGTATTAGATGCAGAAGAAGTTAAGAAAAATAAAGATATTACTATGGAAGATGCATTTAAGCAATTTATGATTGAAATGGAAAATAATAATTCAAATTCAAATTATGAACACTGTTTAGCTGTAATTATTGGAATAAATAAATTTATATCTGATGGAAATGTGTCTGAAAATCAATTAAATGATTTTTTCAAGGAATTAAGTAATAGTGGAAAATGTAGCTTTATAATAATAGATAATGTAAATTTATTAAAAAGAAATGCTTTTTCAAATTGGTATAGAAATAATATTTCTCTAGATGCTGGTATTTGGGTTGGAGGAGGAATACTAGATCAAACATTAATAAATTGTAATGTTAGAGTAGAAAGACAAATGAATTCTTGTGATTCTACTTTTGGGTTCTATATTAAGGAAGGTGCACCTAGATTTATTAAGTTATTAGGAATGAAAAAAGAAAGTATTAATTAATTTGAAGAAAATTATAATTTTTAACTTGCAGTAAATTAGATGTGTTACTCAAGAAAGGAATTTAATATGAATAAAGTATTGATAAATTTATATATACCTGCGATTGAAAAAGAATATGATGTATGGATTCCAATTAATAAAAAAATATATAATATAATTATTTTATTAATAAAGGGAATTAAAGATGAAAACTTTAATCCCCAAAATATGCCTTTATTATATAATAAATCTACAGGTGAATGTTATGATATTAATTTGAGTGTTCAAGAAACAGATATTAAAAATGCAACAGAAATTATTTTGATTTAAATGTTGACAAGAAAAAAATATATATATATAATATGAATGTAAATATTAAGGAGGTATAATAATTATGGATGATTTTAAAATTACGGAGTTAAAAATTGGAGATTTAGAAAATGCATCTGCATTTTTTTATGAAAAATTGAGAGAAATTGTAGAAGAAGTAAATAAATTAAGTTATAATTTAAATTTTCAAAAACAATATTGGAAAGGAAAATTATATAATGAAGTTTTAACATTATGGAATGAAACAACTTCTGGAAGTTTGTATCAGTACTTTGTAAGTTATGATGAAGATGTAGTTTCTTTGTTTCAAGAATTAGCAGAACAATACAAAGGTCTTATTCAAGATGATGTAGGTGATGTTACTATAAGTGCAAACACTAGTTATTATGAGGATATAGTAGTAAAAATAGAATTAACACCAGATGAGCCAACTACCTTTGATCAAGTAAATATTCAAGCGTTAAAAAGTACATTAAGAATAGAACTAAAAGATGGAATTAAAACTAAAATTATGGAATTGCCAAATATTGTTAGACAACAATTTACATCTAATAGTACATCATTAGACCTTTTCTTTGAAAAAATTTCAACAGCAACAGAAGAATTTGCAGGTTGGGTTGATGATAGTTTAGAGGAGTTAATTTCTTTATGGGAACAAAAACAAAGTCAAATTGTATCTATAGAAGAAAATAATTTGAAAGATATCAGGGGCAGAATTACAGAATAATACCTTTAATAATATAAAAAGTCCAAAATTATTAAATTTTGGACTTTTTTTCAGTGATAAAATATTTTTAATAAATTTTATTGAATTAATTTAAGTATATGATATAATTAATTTGTTAATAAATTTTTTTTTGAAAAGAGGAATGATTATGAAAAAATGGTTTACTAGATTTATTGCAGCTTTTGTTATATTATTTTTTGTTGGTACATCTTGTTGGACTTTATTTTATTACTTATTTGCTGTATAAAATTTTATTAAGGAGATAAAGATATGTTCAATAATATGGTAGAATCCTTTAAGTATTTTTATCAAACTACTATAGTTGGATATATTCAAAGTTTATACGATTATCCTATAAAACTAATCCTTACAATTCTAGACTTAGGGATAGTATTCTTTTTGATATATACAGCTTTTAAAATGCTTAAAAATACTAGAGTTTGGCAATTATTAAAAGGAATTTTATTTTTAGTAATTGCTACATTAGTTAGTGGATTATTACAATTAAAAATTTTAAATTACATATTGTCATCAATAATGACTTATGGAGTTTTTTGCCTGATAGTAATATTCCAACCAGAAATAAGACGTGGATTAGAACAATTAGGATCAAATCCAATTAATAAATTTTTGGGATTAGATAATGATATAGAAAATAAGTCAAAGGAAAATATATATAGAATAGTAATAGCAGCAGTTGAGCTTGCAAAACAAAAAACAGGAGCATTAATTGTAATTGAAAGAGATATAAAAATAAAAGATATTATATCAACAGGAATAATAATGGATTCAGAAATTTCGCCACAATTACTTGTAAATATATTTGTTCCTAATACTCCACTTCATGATGGTGCAGTTATAATTAGTGATAATAAAATAGCAGCAGCATCTTGCATGCTTCCATTATCAGATGATCAGGATATAGCTAGAGAGCTAGGAACTAGACATAGAGCTGCAATAGGAATTTCTAGAGAATCTGATGCAATTGCTGTAATAGTTTCAGAAGAAACTGGTAAGATATCAATTGCAAAAGATGGTACTTTGATAGCTGATGTAAAAGAGGATGTATTAAAAAAGATTTTACTTAAGAATTTAATTATTGAGAATAAAATAAAAAAGGTTAAGAATAACAAAAAAAAATAAAAAGAAGGAGTTTATGCTTCTTCTTTTTATTTTATAATGAAAAAAAGCAATTTTTTCTGAAAATTACTATGACCTATGGAAATTCCTTGTTTTATTAAAAATTTTGTTATATAATACGAAAAATAAAGAGGTGTTTTATGAGAAATATTAAAATAATAATAGAATATCAAGGTAAAAGCTTTAATCGGTTGGCAAAAACAGCCAGACAAACTTAATATTCAGGGAGAAATAGAAAGAGCAATAGAAGAAATTACAGGTGAAAAAGTAGATTTAATTGCATCTGGTAGAACTGATGCTGGTGTACATAGCTTAGGTCAAACTGCTAATTTTAAAATCGAAAGTGATTTTCCAATAGATAAAATTGCTATTGCTTTAAATTCTAAGTTGAAAAATAGTATTAGAATAATATCAGCTGAAAAAGTGGATGAAAGATTTCATAGTAGATATTCTGTTAAATCTAAAAAATATAGATATATAATAAATAATTCTATATATGGAAGTGCTATATATAGAGAACTTGAATATCATATTCCTCAAAAATTAAATGTTGAAAAAATGAAAGAAGCTATAAAATATTTTGAAGGAGAACATGATTTTTCTGCATTTAAAGCTAGTGGTACAAGTAGTAAAAATAGTGTTAGAACTATATATAAAGCAGAAATTATTGAAGATGGAGATAGAATAAAAATAGAGCTTACTGGTAGTGGATTTTTATATAATATGGTTAGAATTATTTCAGGTACTTTGGTTGAGGTTGGAGAAGGAAAAATACTACCAGAAGAAATAAAAAATATAATTGAAGGGAAAGATAGAAAGAAGGCTGGAAGAACACTTCCACCACATGGATTATATTTAGTAGAAGTTACATATTAATTTTTTTCTAAAGAGGTGTATTATGAGAATTGATAAATTTTTAAAAATTAGTAGAGTTATAAAAAGAAGAACTGTTGCAAATGAAGCTGCAGATATGGGAAGAATTTCTGTTAACGGAAAGGTAGTTAAGGCTAGTTATGAAGTTAAAATTGGTGATATAGTAGAAATTAAATTTGGTGATAAAATTTCTAAATTTGAAATAATAGAAATTCCCAAAGTTCAAGGAAAAAATATGGGTGAACTTATAAAAATAGTAGATTAAATTTTATATTTTTTATTCAGTAGTAAAGTTCTCTGTAGATAGTCTGAATAAAAGCATTGCATAGAAAGGGGGAATAACATGTTTGTTCATTTACATGTTCATAGTGAATATAGTTTGCTTGATGGTATGTGTAGAATAAAAGAACTTCCAAAAAGAGCAAAAGAACTTGGAATGAAAGCAATAGCACTTACAGACCATGGAGTTATGTATGGTGCTGTACAATTTTTCCAAGAATGTAAAGCAGAAGGAATAAAACCTATTATAGGTTGTGAGATGTATGTTGCCCCTCGAGATAGATTTAGCAAAGAGCATGGTATTGATGATAAATATTCTCATCTTATTTTGCTTGCAAAAAATAATACTGGATATCAGAATTTAATAAAACTTGTTTCAATTTCATTTAAAGAAGGATACTATTATAAACCTAGAATTGACACAAATATTTTAAAAGAATATAGTGAAGGTTTAATTTGTTTAAGTGGATGTTTAGCTGGAAGTATTAATAAAGCTATTTTAAATGATGATTTAGAACTTGTAAAAGAAATTGCTTTATGGCATAAAGATGTTTTTGGAGAAGATTATTATTTAGAAATTCAAAATAATGGTGTGCCAGAGCAAGTTATGGTAAATCAAAAACTTATAATGTTATCAAGAGAGCTTAATATTCCTCTTGTTGCTACAAATGATACACACTATTTGAAAAAAGAAGATAGTTATGTTCACGAAATATTACTTTGTATGCAAACAGGTAAAAAGATGACAGATCCTGATAGAATGAAATTTGAAACTAATGAGTTTTATTTAAAATCTCCAGAAGAAATGGAGGAGTATTTTAAAGCTTTTCCAGATGCAATAGAAAATACAGTAAAAATCGCTGATAAATGTAATTTTGAATTTGAATTTGGTGTTACAAAACTTCCTAATTATGATGTTCCAGATGAGTATAAAACACATGAAGAATATTTTAGAAAGCTATGTGATAATGGAATTAAAGAAAGATATGGTGAAACCCCCTCAGATGAGATAAAAAATAGAGTAGAATATGAGATGAAGGTTATTACTCAAATGGGATATACAGATTATTATTTAATTGTATGGGATTATATAAATTATGCAAGATCTGTTAATATATCAGTAGGTCCTGGTCGTGGTTCTGGAGCTGGTTCAATTGTTGCATATGCTATTGGAATAACTCAGATTGATCCTATGAAGTATAATCTTCTTTTTGAAAGATTTTTAAATCCAGAAAGAGTTAGTATGCCAGATTTTGATGTTGATTTCTGTGATGAAAGAAGAGATGAAGTTATTGAATATGTAACTAAAAAATATGGAGCTGATCATGTATCTCAAATAATTACTTTTGGAACGTTAGCTGCAAAAAATGTTATTAGAAGTGTTGGTAGAGTTTTAGATATATCGCTTCAAGAAGTTGATAGAATAGCAAAACTTATTCCTAGTAAAGAGCTTCATATTACTTTAGATAGAGCTTTAGAAGCTAGTAGAGATTTAAAAAATGAGTATGATTCTAATGAAACTGTAAAAAGACTTATAGATATATCTAGAAAATTAGAAGGAATGCCTAAAAATGTTTCTACACATGCTTGTGGAGTGGTTATTACTAAAAATCCAGTTGATACTTATGTTCCTTTATATGTAAATGATGGAATTGCAGTTGCACAATACAATATGACTGAACTTGAACAATTAGGTCTTTTAAAAATGGATTTTTTAGGACTTAGAACTTTATCTGTAATTGATAATTGCATAGAGCTTGTTAAAGAAAATAGAAATATAGATGTTGAATTTGATGAAAACATGGATGATCCAAATGTTTATAGATTATGGCAAGATGGTAAAACATATGGAATTTTTCAATTTGAAAGTGCTGGAATTACAAATTTTATGAAACAACTTAAACCAGATTGTTTAGAGGATATAATAGCTGGAGTATCTTTATATAGACCAGGCCCTATGGATCAGATTCCAAGATATATAAAAGGAAAACAAAATCCAAATCATTTAGAATATACACATCCTGCTTTAAAACCAATACTTGAAGTTACTTATGGATGTATGGTTTATCAAGAACAAGTTATGCAGATTGTAAGAGATTTAGCTGGATATTCATTAGGTAGAGCTGATTTAGTTAGAAGAGCTATGGGAAAGAAAAAACTTGATGTTATGGCAAAAGAAAGAGAAATATTCATAAATGGTCAAGTTGATGAAGAGGGAAATATAATTGTTCCTGGTTGTGTGAGAAATGGAATTGATGCAGAATCTGCAAATAAAATTTTTGATGAAATGGCTGAATTTGCAAAATATGCATTTAATAAATCGCATGCTGCAGCATATTCAATTATCTCTTATAAAACAGCTTATTTAAAAGCATATTATCCTGCAGAGCTTATGGCAGCTACAATGAATAGTTTTTTAGGAAATTTTGATAAAATTCCTATGTATATTGAAGAATGTAGAAAAGCTAAAATAGAAGTTTTAATGCCAAGTATTAATTATAGTAAAACAAAATTTACTGCAAATGGTGATAAAATAAGGTTTGGTTTAGGAACAATAAAAAATGTTGGTATTGCTGTTATAGATTCTATAGTGCAAGAAAGAGAAGAAAATGGTTTATATGAAAGTTTTACTTCTTTTTGTGAGAGAACAAAGCAATATAATGTAAATAAAAGATGTATAGAATGTTTAATAAAAGCAGGTGCTTTTGATGAATTTGGAAAAACTAGAGCTACACTCTTAGCTTCATTTGAAGATATTATGGATATAGTTAATTTAGATGGAAGAAATTCTATAAAAGATCAAGTTTCTATGTTTGATATAATAAATGAAACTGAAGAGGAAAAAGAAAAGAAAAAATATGTTTTTTATGAGCAACCTGAAATGGATGAATTTGAGTTTTTATCTTATGAAAAAGAAATGCTTGGAGTATATGTATCTAACCATCCATTAGAAAAACAAAGAGAATTAATAGAAAAAATAACTAATATAAATTCATTAAATATTTTAAAAATAAATGAAGATATAGAAGAGTTTGGAGAATCAAAAGAATATAAAGATGGACAAAATGTTAAAGTAGCTGGTATAATTACAAAAGTAAGAAAAAGATATACTAAAAAAAATACAACTATGGCTACTTTTGAAATAGAAGATTTATATGGTACTATTAATCTAATAATTTTTGACAGAGCTTTTGAACTTTATAGTAATATTATTTTAGAAGATAATAAAGTTTTTATTGATGGACGACTTAATATTAGAGATGATGAGCCTACAAAGATTATAGTTAGTTCTATAAAGGAATTAGATAATGTTATGTTTGAAATTCCTAACATACCTCAAAAGAAAAATTTTCAAAAAGTTGTTATAAATATCACTGATTTTGATGAAGAGAAAAAGCAAAAACTTAGAGGATTTATAAAATTTTTTACAGGTGATACTTCAAATATGAAAATTTTTGTAAAAACTGGTGAAAAAGAATTATCTTGTGGCACAATATTTTTAAATAATAGAGTTTTAGATTCTCTTTATTTTGTTGTCGGAAAAGAAAATGTTATTTTAGAGTAGAAATATATTGATTATTATAAAAAAAATGTTAAAATACAATTAGTGATATAAGGAGTACAAAAGATATAATGAAAATAAAATGTAAAAAATGTGGTATTATTTATGATGATAGTTATTATTTTTGTCCAAACTGTGGAGAGAAAAGTAATGATGTAAATTATAATTATACTAAAAATATTTCTAAACCTAAAACTATAGAAGAATTGAAAGAGTGGTATATTCAAAAAAATTTACCTGATGAGAATGTTACAAGATTTTTTATAGGTAAAAATTACTCTACCTAGAGCTTTTGGAATTTATAAAGATACTACTACAGGAGAATTTATAGTATATAAAAATAAGTCTGATGGTAGTAGAGCTATTAGATATCATGGCTTTGATGAGGAATATGCAGTAAATCAATTATTTATTAGATTGAAAGAAGAAATTGTAAATCAGAAATCAAATAATTATAATCATAGAGTAAATAATTATAGAGTAAAAAAAAGTCGTAGTATTAATTTTATTCAAATATGGATAATTATAATTTTGCTTGTTATTTCATATTCTGGGGTAATTTATTTAAACGGAAAGCCTAAAAGAGGATATTATTATTATTCAAATAGTTACTATTATTACCAAAATGGAGATTGGTATAATTATAATAGAGGACGATGGATCACTAGTTATGGAGATAATGAATTAAATGAAAATTATTCATCTTATTATAAATCAAAATATAATATCTACGGCATAGATAATTTTGAAGATTCAGTATATTATAAGGATCCAAATACTTCATATAGCTCTTATGATTATGATAGTTCTTCAGATTCTTCTGATTCTTGGGATTCTAGTGATTCTTGGGATTCTGGTTCTACAGATTGGGATAGTGATTGGTAAACTTATTTAATATATTCTTGGAGAAATGTGATGAAAAAGGAAACAAAAAATAATATTATAAAATTTATTATATCAGTTTTAATTATATGTGCAATTATATATGGAGCATATTATTTTATAATAGGAAAAGATGGTTTGATAAATCAAATAAATACTGTTGAAAATGAATTTGATAAAACTGAAGTTTTAGAAGAACTAAATGAGTTAGTAAAAGAAAAATATATGGCTATGTATAATGAAACAAAACAAGATACTTCAAAAAAATTAGACGAGCTATATAATGCAGATGTGGCAATTTCTTATTTAGTTGAAAAAGGAGTTTTGGAATATTATTATTATACTAATTTTGATGAACAAAATAAAGAATATACATATATTGAAAAAGATATAAAAGAGGATACTCCAAAAAGAAATGATTTATTTTATGTAAATGTAAAAAAAATTAAAGATGTTAGCACTTATGGAAAAGGAAAAAAATATAATAACAATAAATTAAATCAAAATGATGTATTTATATTAGAAAAGAATGTTGAAAATGATATAACAACATATAAAATTAATTATTTTAATCAAGAAGGAAAAAAGGAAAATGT
>CANRGN010000001.1 GCA_947630235.1 uncultured Clostridia bacterium | reverse complement strand
AAAATAAGGAATTATAAATATGATAAAAGAAATAATCAAATATGGAGAAGCAGAATTAACTTATAAAAATAAACAATTATTATCAGAGAAACCTAAATTATATAATTTATTTTGGGAAACTACCCTTAGATGCAATGCTAAATGTAAACATTGTGGTAGTAGAGCTGGTGAAGATTGTAATTTCAAAGATGAGTTAACTACAGTGGAGATTGAAAATGCTTTACAGAGTATTGCTAATAAATATAATGCAAATGAAATCTTATTAAATATTACTGGAGGAGAACCACTTGTAAGAAAAGACCTTTTTGAAGTAATGAAATTTGCAAGAAATTTAGGTTATCATTGGGGAATGACAACAAATGCTATGTTAATAAATGATGATAATATAGAAAAAATGAAAGACACAGGAATGTCTACAATATCAATAAGCTTAGATGGCTTAGAAAATTCTCATGATGAATTTAGAGGAGTAAAAGGTTCTTTTACAAAGATAATGGAAAATATACTAAAATTAAAAAAAGCTAATTTTCTTAACTATTTGCAAATAACTACTGTAGTAAACAAATTGAATATTAAAGAGTTAGAAGAAATGTATACAAAAATAAAAGAACTCCAAATTGACTCTTGGCGAATTGTGAATATGGATCCAATAGGTAGAGCTCAAGATAATAGTCAACTATCACTTGATAAAGAGGATTATAAATATTTATTGGATTTTATAAAAGCAAAAAAGAAAAAATCAAAATTTGATGTAACATATGGGTGTACTCATTTTGTTGGTATGAAATATGAAAAAGAAGTAAGAAATCATATGTTTTTTTGTGTAACAGGTTTCACAACTGGAAGTATTTTATATAATGGAGATATTTATGTGTGCCCAAGCGTTGAAAGAAGAAAGGAGTTAGTACAAGGTAATATTAGAACAGATGATTTTGTTGATGTTTGGGAAAATAAATTCAAATGGTTTAGAGATTTAGACAAACTAAAATGTAAAGAATGTGAAAATTGCAAGGATTGGAAATATTGTAGAGGAGATTCCTTAGATACATGGGATTTTAATAATAATCACCCCAAATTATGTTTAAGTAAAATGTTAGAAGGCGATGTTTGAAAATGAAAAAGTTAAAAAAATTATTTATAAGTTTTGGAATATTTATTACAGGAGTAATCTCAAAGGTATCAGCAGTATCAATAAATGAGCAAACGAAATATGGAGTACTTGAGCCACGTATGGTAGAAATGAAATATGGTGTTTTTGAACCAACAATGGGAGAGAAAATTTCAAATATAGGAAAATTTGCAATTCCAATTGTATTATTTATTATAGGATTGTTTGTTATTCTTGGCAAAAAAATAACTAATAAAGTAAAAGCAATAGTAATTTCAATTTTAGCTATACTTGCAATACTTGGTGTAATGCTAATGAATTATATATCAATAAATTTCTAATTGTAAAGTGGAGTGATAGAATAATCTACCACTCCATTACTGTATATTCTTGTTCCTCCTTATATGCAATTTGCTTTTGTGCTTAGTATAGGCAAAATTTATTTCGAATAAAGGAAGTTTTATACTGTTTAAAATATTTCTAATAATTTTCTAACAAAACTTGAAAAAGTCTAAAACTCGTGAAAAGCTTTGCTACAAGATAGTTCAATCGTTTATCATTATCTTGTTGGAGATAATGAAGTATGGCAATTTTTCAATTATAAATCATAAAAAAGCGTACAAGCAAAGAACTTGTACGCTTTAAGTTATGTTAGATAGTAACAATATAAAATTTTGAATTTGCAACGATAACGATTACATCCTTAATCATGCATGTTTCGGCAATAAATATTTTTCTTTCTTTCCTCCTAGAGTTTAATGCAGTCACGAAGAAATTGCTAGATTGTGATCTCTTGAATGTATAAAGTAGGAAGTCTTGTTTTTTTCTGTTTGGTTGAACAACTATTATACGACAAGAATTGTTGCTTTCGTCATAGTATGCATGAGCTGAGGACAACCAGAATCTGGGTCTGTTAACTTTAACATTACTAGGGAAAACAAACATTTTTTTAGGAATATGCTTCGCGGAAATTTCACGGACTCTTCTGAACTTTCTGACATTAGTAAATTCCGTTGTAAGATCAATACCGCTTGAATCAAGAAAATGGCAAAATGCTTTGAAATCATTGGACTCAAGACAGAATGATTTTACCAAGTCTGCTACATTTTCATGCATACGGAATGTAGTTTCAGTGACATTAACTGGTTCGGTTTCTCCATGATACGGAACATCAGCCGGAGGATACTCTCCGTCGTTGCACATCATGTACTCCACAACATCGTTATAACCAATAAGGTCATGCTCTACATGTGTTTCTGCTTTTTCCGAAATCAGCTCCGAAGTAAAAGAGTCGGAATTTGGATTTGACAGGCAGATTCCATTGAACCATGTTGGTGTTAACTTGTAGGGTATAAAACGTTTGCCATAAGCTTTTCTTTCTTTCATAACTTAATCTCTCCTTAAAATTATTTTTGGTAAATGGGCGGACATTCGAATGAAAACATAGGAGTATTGCAAACTTTCATACTACTAATTATACTATATTATGTAAACAAATGCAAGTGCGTATAATAAAAAAAATATGTGGGGAGAAATAATAAAACTAATTTTGCAAAACCACAAAACTTATGTTAAATTAAAACCAATAAATCGAATTACAAAAATGTATGAATTAAGGCAAAAAGCTAAAGACAATAGAGCAAATGGAACTATACCATCTTATCCTCCAACTCAAGCGGAAACGGATGCATTAGATAGCCCATTATTAAATATTGAATAAGATGTAAAACAGGAAATTGGAACATCAAATGCAAAGTCAGAAGAAACTTCAAGTAATAAAATACAAATAAGTAGTGTTATAGATACAATTTCTCAAAGCAAAATTACTACTTCTGAAACTCAACAACAGACTGAAGCTATGGACTATGTTTTAAAATAAATAGGTTAAGATTTAATCAAAAATGTGGAGCTGTTTTAACAGATGAACAAAAAGCATTGATTGAACAGCATATAAGACAAATTAATGAGGGGAAAGTAAGATTTAGAAACCAACAAGATCAAAATGAAAAGTAATGAATTTGAAAAGTAATCATTAAGCCATATTTCAATAATGAATGAAGAGGTATCTTGAGATTTAAAGAAGTACAAGATGATAAGTAAATAAAAGAGAAAAATATACTAGAATTAAAAAGACAGGTATGATAAAATGTAGCAGAAAATAAAATTTAGTAAGTTAAAATATGATAAATGGAGTTATGGTATGAAATATCATTCCATTTTTTGCTATTAAAAATATAGATTCTGCTGAGGTAGAATTATTTGATTATCAAAATAATTTAATAGTAGTTTTGAGTTATATAATTTTAATACTTTAAGTTGAAAGATAAATGTAGAATGAATTAGTTTATGTTGAAGGAGTATTTATTTTTGGTTTATAAAAATTTAAACTTGAAATAAAAAATAATTATATGAAAAGTTTTATTAATAAATATTTAAAATGGATTATTGTAGTTTTATGTTTAAGTGTTTTTTTTATAATATCTGTTACAGTTTATCATAAATCTGCTATTGGAATTGATACAAGATTTTATAATTTTTTAGAAACTCATTTGATTTCAGATGAATTTACTCCAATAGTAAAATTTTTTACTTTTTTTGGAAATGCTAGTTTTATAATAAGCTTATCTGTAGCTCTTTTTATACTGATTAAAGATAGAAATATTAGTTTATATTTAATAATAAATTTATGTATAATAGCTTTATTAAATTATATAATAAAAAATATTCTTCAAAGAGAAAGACCTGTTGAATTTAGATTAATAGAAGAAAGAGGATATAGCTTTCCTTCTGGTCATTCGATGGTTAGCTTATTTTTTTATGGACTACTAATATTTTTTATATGTAAGTATGTTAAAAATACTTATATAAAAATAGTTAGTATACCAGTTTTAGGATTTTTAATTATATGTATAGGAATTAGTAGAATTTATTTAGGTGTTCATTATACTACAGATGTATTAGCTGGATTTTTAATATCTTTAGCTTATCTTATTTTTATTATAAATTGTTCTAACAAATTTTTAAAAGAGGATAAAGGTATGAAAGAAAGATTTAACAAATTTTTATTAAGCTTTAAATATGCATTTATTGGAATTTTTGAAACAATAAAGAATGAAAGAAATATTAAAATTCATATATTGGCTATGTTATTAGTTATAATATTTGGAGTATTGTTTGAAATAAGTATTATTGAATGGATTATTTGTATAATATTATTTGGAGTTGTAATTTCAGCAGAGATATTTAATACAGCAATTGAAAATATTGTAGATAATTTAATTCAAGAACCTAATGAATATGCTAGAATGGCAAAAGATGCATCTGCAGGTGCTGTTTTGGTTTTAGCTATATGTTCTGCAATAGTAGGTGGTTTTATATTTTTACCAAAAATTTTATAATTATGAGAATACAGTGCAAAATAAATATATTTATAAAAAAGGACACTATAATGAACTCTACTTTTTGAGTATTGTTCATTATTAGTGTCCTTTTTATCTAGTACTTTTAATTTCATAAAATAATGTTAAAAATTTTTGTTAGTTCTGTCTTTAAAATAGGATTCATATTATTAAAGAAGTTTTGTTGTCTTTGTTGAAAATCATTTTTGAAAAATAAAATGTCATCTTCATTTACACAATTTAGTTCACAAAAATGTTGAACTGCAAATTGACATGCTTTGCAAAAATCATATACTCTTTCTTTTTGTTTTATTGTACTAGAATCGTTTGTTAAGCTATCGCTTCTACCATAATAATAATTATATCCACAGTAGTCAATTGTTATTACTTCTTTTGCTGATGCAATTAATAATGGAATATAAGCAAGATCTTCATAGCATTTTAAATTTGGTAATATTTCAATGTTTACGAAAAGTGAGCGTTTAAAAGCGAATAACCAATATAATGCATATTTATGGTTTGGAATTGACCAATGTTTAAGTGATTCTATACCATTATATACAATATCAGTATTGATTTTGTAATTATACCTATCGTGATTTTTTGAAATATCGTCATTTACTATATTTGCTTGATACCTAATAACGTCCAGATTTGGATGGATAAGTAACATAGTGGCGATATTTTTTAATAAATCAGTATTAATGGTGTCATCTGAATCAACAAAAACAATATATTTTCCGCTTGATAATGAAATACCACGTTTCCGACTAATGGATACACCCTGATTTTCAAAAGAATATAGCTTAAAATTAGAATATTTTTTAGTATATTCTTTACATATTTGTTCACTGTTATCTGAAGATCCGTCATTGATTATAATAACTTCATAATCAGATAAAGATTGATGTAAAATACTATTTAAGCAATTCCGAATTGTTTTACTAGTATTATATACAGGTACTATTATGCTAAATAACATATGCTTAGCCTCCTTAGCTATAAGCTTCTATTTAGAATTTTTTATATACATATCGAATGTTGATTTATATTATATACTTAATTTGGCATTAAGTCAACTGTATATATTGATTTAATTGATTTTATATGATAAATTAT
This sequence comes from uncultured Clostridia bacterium, assembly GCA_947630235.1. Lineage (GTDB taxonomy): Bacteria > Bacillota > Clostridia > TANB77 > CAG-508 > Scatovivens. The sequence goes on along the minus strand of CANRGN010000001.1, from coordinate 113,571 downwards.
CTATATATTATTTAGAAAGGAACTTAAATTGTGAAAAACATTAATATAATAAACAAAATGTCTTTAGAACAGAAAGCAAAGTTGTGTGTTGGAAAAGATTATTGGAAGAGTTATTCTATAGATGAATTAAAAATACCAAGTATTACTATGTCTGATGGTCCAAATGGATTAAGAATACAAAGGCAAAATGGTGATAATCTAGGTGTAAATGAAAGTGAAATTTCAGTTTGCTTTCCTACAGGTGCAACAATAGCTAATAGTTGGGATAAAAATATAGCTTATTTTTTGGGGAAAACATTAGGAAATGAAGCAGAATTTGAAAATATAAATATTGTGTTAGGTCCAGCCATGAATATAAAAAGAAATCCTTTATGTGGAAGAAATTTTGAATATTTTTCGGAAGATCCATATTTAACTGCTATTATGGCAAACGAATATGTAAAAGGGTTACAAGAAAATAATGTAGGTGCATGTATAAAACATTTTGCAGTTAATAATCAAGAAAATAGAAGAAGAACTATAGATGTATTAATAGATGAAAGAAATCTTAGAGAGATATATTTAAAAGCTTTTGAATATGTTGTAAAAGATGCAAAACCTTGGAGTGTTATGACTGCATATAATAAAGTAAATGGATTATATTGCAGTGAAAATAAAACATTAATAGATATATTAAAAAAGGAATGGGGATTTTCTGGAATTACAATTACTGATTGGGGTGCTAATAATAATAGAGTAGATGGCATATTAGCAGGAAATGAGTTAGAGATGCCGGGCGGAAGAGGAAATGGTGCAGATGAAATTATTCAGGCTGTTAAAGATGGAAAAATTACAGAAGAATATTTAAATGAAATTGTTGATAGAATTTTAAATATTGCTATGAAGTGTAAAGAAAAAGAAATAAAATTTTATGATAAAGAAAAACATCATAAAATAGCACTCAATTTAGCTGAAGAATCAATTGTATTATTAAAAAATGAAGATAAAATATTACCTTTAAATAGAAATAAAAAAATAGCTCTTATTGGAGATATGGCTAAAAAACCAAGATATCAAGGAGCTGGAAGTTCTACAATTAATACATATAAATTAGAAACAGCATATGAGTGTTTATTAAATGAAAATATTCAGTTTGAATATGAACAAGGATATGAAAGAATTGAAACTGAATATGATAAAATATTATTTGAAAAAGCTATAAAAGTTGCTCGAAATAATGAAATAGTTTTACTTTTTGTTGGTCTCACTGAAAACTATGAATCTGAAGGAATGGATAGAACAACTTTAAATTTGCCAGAAAATCAAAACCGATTAATAAAAGAAATTAGCAAAGTAAATAAAAATGTAATTGTTGTGTTATCTGGTGGATCAGTAATTACTATGCCTTGGAAAGATGATGTAAAAGCTATTATAACAGGATATTTAGGTGGAGAAGCCGGTGCAAAAGCAATGATAAATACAATTATAGGAAAAAATAATCCAAGTGGAAAATTAGCAGAAAGTTATCCTTTTCAATTAGAAGATGTATCTTCTTATAATAATTTTCCTGGTAATGAGGTAAATGTTGCTTATAAAGAGTCTATTTTTATAGGATATAGATATTATGATAAAAAAAATATTGATGTTTTATTTCCATTTGGATATGGACTAAGTTATACTATTTATGAATATTCTAATATAAAAATAGAAAAAAAAGATGATAAATATGAAGTAAAATTTAATATAAAAAATGTAGGAGATTTTGATGGGAAAGAAATAGTACAAATATATATCGAAAAAATAAACTCTAAAATAGTTAGAGCCAAAAAAGAATTGAAAGCTTTCGAAAAAGTGGCTTTGAAGAAAAATGAAGAAAAAGAAGTAAAAATAATTTTAGACAAAACTTCTTTTGAATATTATGATGTATATTTAAAAAGATGGAATATTGAAGCTGGAAAATATAAAATATTAATTGGAAAATCTAGTCAAGATATAGTTTTAGAAACTATAATTGAAGTAGAAGATGATGAGGAGATACATCAAAAGAATATTTCTAGAAAGTATTTTAATGGTGATGTAAAAAAAATAAAAGATGAAGAATTTGAAACATTATTAGGATATAAAATTCCAAAAAATGAAATAAAATTAGAAGAAATAACAGACGAAAATACAATTGAGCAATTAAAATATACTAAGGTAGGAAATGAAATTTTCCAAAGTGAAATGCAAAGAATGAATAATCTATTAAAAGAACAAGATGTTAATAAAGCAACAAAGGTTATGATGGATTTACAAAAACCATTAAAAAAATTTTATGAAAAAAAGAATGGAAAATATACAAAAGAAATGGTTGAGGAATTTATTGAGATGGCAAAAAATGGAGAAGATTCAGAGAAAAGCGAATTTGTAAAATTATATTTAAAAAAATAGAAAGAGTTAAGTATAAAAATTATTATAAAGGAAAATTTTAAAATAGAATTACAAAAAAGAAACCTCGGAAGAAGGTTTCTTTTTATAGATTAATCATTATTTTCTTTCTTTTTTTGTGGAATGAAGCAAGTTACTAATGTTATCAGTTGATATGCAATATAAAAATGTATATCAAAAAATAATGTTATTAACCAAGAGACAATTAGTGTGATAATACCCTCCATTTAATTTTTGATAATAAATTAAGCTAAAAAGATAGAGGTTAAATTCCTCACACTAATTAGTAAGATAAAGAATATGCATTAAAAATTTTTATATAATAATTATATCATAGGTTACCATAACTTGTAAATTTCGAAAACTTAGAGAATACCTTTCTTATGGTTTTTTTATTACATGGATACGAAGGATCCCAACTACAACTATAAGAAATATAAAAATGATAGTATTGTGCATATAAATAAAAATGTCTATGCATATTTAAAAAAATTTGAATTACCATCTTTATTTGAAGGAATGCCAAATGTTATTTTAGAGGCTATGGAATGTGTTTTACCTATTATATCTACTGATTGTTATGATGGTAATAGAGAGATTATTGAACCTAGTTTGGAAGCTCAAGAAGAAATATATGAAAAAATAACTAATAGAGTAAAAGCAATAGTAATTTCAGTTTTAGTTATACTTGCAATACTTGGTGTAATGCTAATGAATTATAAATAAATTTCTAATTGTAAAATGGAGTGATAGAATAATCTACCACTCCATTTTTTACTTTTATTTTTCTATTTCCATTTCCATAATTTGTTTAATATATTTATTTATTCTTATATAAGTTGTAATAGGTATTTTAATTCTTTGGCAAAATTTTTCTTTTAATACATCTAATTTAATTTCTCCTTTTAGATATTTTTTCCCTTTGCTACAAACATCTCTTTTAAAAGCTCTTATATATGAATGTAATAAACTTGTCCTTTTTATAATTATTTTTCCTTTTATTGGTTTTATATCCATAAATCTATAAAAATGCAAACCTTCTATTATAATAGGTTTTTTCACATTTTCTAATAAATAATTATAAAATTTTTCTGTATATTCATAATATTTTAAATTCATAATTTTTATTTTTTCCTTATTATTAACACGTTTAAAAATAATTTGATTCTTTGTTTCTGGATATATCATTTCTAATTCCTTAATAATATTAGTAATTTCTTGAGTTCTTTTTTCTTTTTCATATCCAAATAGATAGTCAAAACAAATTAAAGTAGTATTATCATCTTTTAATTTCATTGCTAATGTTGATTTTCCTGATGCTACCATTCCAGTTATATTTATAATATTATCATTTGTTATATTAATTACTAAATCTTCTTTGTCTCTTAAAATTCCTATTTTATAATTTTTCATTATGTTTTATCCTTTTTAATAGATTTAATCGTATTTCATATACTAATAAGTTTCTTTTTCTTATAAAATTTATATTTCTTTTCATACTATTTTTTCTCTATTTTTCCATAATGCTAAAAAAACACATCTGTTACTTGGCGGTAAGATGCGTTTTTTTACAAAATACTAGCAAACCACATTTGCATTTTCTTCATTTCTTATATTTATTATAACTTTCTTATTAGTAAAAAGTCAAGAAATATTTATGGATTTTGCGTCAGAAATATTTAATAGTATTGTAGCAATTATAACAATATTTATTACATTACCATTTGTGCTAGCATTACCAATGATGTTAATAATACCAATTGGATTATAGTATTCAAACAAATAAATAGGTAAAAATGAATAAAAGTAGAACTATTTGAAAGTAAAGATGTTACGTTAGAAAAAAATCCAAGAATATACTAGAATAAAAATAGCAAATGTGATAAAATTTTGAAGAAAATAAAAATAGTGAATTATAAATATGATAAAAGAAATTCAGAGATAAAAAAACTTTGTTAGATGGATTCAAAAAAATGTATGGAATGAATTAGTTTCATCGAATATAAATGTTGAAAAAAATGAAGTAGGAGACAATATGGTTTGGAAAATTGTTGAATAGTAATATGATAAATTATTTAAAAATAATTTAGAAGAAAAATAAAGTTTGTAACTTTTTAATAAAAAAATATCAATTATTTTTATAAAATATAATAATTTTATTGTTATGAAGATATAAAAATGATAAAATTTCGTATAAATAAAAAGTTATATAAAATAAAGAGGAATATTTTATGCATAAAAAAATAAATCTTATAGAATTCTTAAAATTAATGATAAGAATACTGGGATATGGTATTTTGATATTTTTATCTTTTTTTAATAAAATAAAAAGAAAAAAAACGAAACTAGATAACTCAAAAAAAATAATGATATTAGTGGGAAAAATTAGTAAAGGTGGAGCAGAAAGAGCAGCAGTAAATATTGCAAAAGCTTTATCTAAAAAATATGAAGTTATTATAGTTACATATTATGATAATAAGAAATTAAAAGATGTAGAAGAGTATGAGTGTATGACAAAACATATTGTTATACAAAGAAAAGGATTTAGAAAAATATTAGAAATTAGAAAACTAAAAAAGAAAAATAAAATAACACATTGCATAAGTTTAGAAACCAATTCAAATTTTATAAATTCTATTACTAGAGTATATGATAAAGTTATAATATATATAGTAAATTATTTATCTGTATCAGAAAAAGACATAGAAAATAAAAGAAAAAATATAATTTCTAATAAATTATCAGATTATATAGTATCTGTTTCTAAACAAGTTGAAATTGATCAAATTAAAAATTATAATGTAAAATCTAATAAAATAAGTACAATTCCTACATATTGTAACAGAAAAGATGTTTTAGAATATATTGAGAAATATGAAATAGATGAACAAGATAAAAATATATTTATAAATAATAAAGTAATTATTACTATTGGAAAATTAAAAGAGCAAAAAGGACAATGGCATTTAATTAGAGCTTTTAAAAATGTTGTAAAGCAAAATCCAAATGTTAAACTAATTATATTAGGTATAGGAGAATTAGAAGATTATTTAAAAAAATTAATTAAAGATTTAAATTTAGAAAATTATGTTTATTGTTTAGGTCATAAAAATAAAAATGTTTATTCATATTTGAAAAAATCTGATATTTTTGTATTACCATCTTTATTTGAAGGTATGCCAAATGTTATTTTAGAGGCTATGGAATGTGGTTTACCTATTATATCTACTGATTGTTATGGTGGTAATAGAGAGATTATCGAACCTAGTTTGGAGGCTCAAGAAGAAATATATGAAAAAAGAAATTGTGAATATGGTATTTTAATTCCTAAATTAGATTTTAATTTATATAATTCAGAACAAAGTTTAACAAAAGAGGAAATAATTTTGTCAGAAGCTATAAATGAATTACTTAATGATGAAAAGTTATTAAATTATTATAAAAAGATGTCTTTGAAAAGAATAATGGATTTTGATAAAGATGATTATGCTGAGGAATGGGAAGTATTTTTATAATTGATATTATATTTACATTATAGGGAGAGTAATTTAATGAAAAATATTTTACTAATAATTCATAAACTATCTAATGGGGGAGCTGAAAGAGCAATAACTAATTTAGCTAATGTTTTAAAAGATGATTATAATGTAACTATGGTAGTTTTTGATAATAGCAAAAAAGAATATATTCCAAATGTAAAAATAATAGATTTAGGAACTCCTGCTAATTCTAAAGCAAATAGAAAAATTTCTGTTTTTTTTAATAGATTAAAAAGAGTAAAAAAAATAAAAAAAGAATACAATATAGATTGTAGTATAAGTTTTTTAACAGGACCAAATTTAATAAATTGCTTAAGCAAAAAAAATGATAAAGTAATAATTTCTATACGAAATTTACAATCAAAATTAAATCTTAATTTTTTTATGAAATTAGCTAATCAAATTTCAATTAATAAATCAGATAAAGTAGTAACTGTTTCAAAAATGGTAGAAAAAGATATTAGAGAAAATTATAAAAATGTTGATAATAAAATAATTACAATTTATAATATGATTGATAATAAATTGATAAGTAATCTTAGCCAAGATATTGAAATAGAAAAAGAATTATTAAAGGATTCTTTTATGGATGATTCTACCAAATCTTTTAACATAATAACTATAGGGAGATTAATTTTACAAAAAGGTCAATGGCATTTAATTAAGGCTTTTAAAGTAGTGGTTGAAAAATATGAAAATGCTAAGCTTATTATTTTAGGAAGAGGAGAATTAAAAGGAGATTTTAAAAAATTAATAAAAGAATTAAACATAGAGAATAATGTTTTTTTATTAGATTATAGAATTAACCCATATAAATATTTAATGAATTCAGATGTTTTTGTTTTAACTTCTTTTTATGAGGGAATGCCAAATGTTGTTTTAGAAGCTATGGCATGTGGTTTACCAATAATAGCTACAGATATTATTGGTGGAACCAAAGAAATTTTATCACCTAATAGTAGTTTAGAAAATTTTGTGGACAAAGTTACAGATGCAGAATATGGAATTTTATTTCCAAATATGAATGAAAAATATGATATATCTAAAAATATTACTAATGAAGAAATTAATTTATCAAAAACTATAATAGATTTATTTTTAAATAAAGAAAAATTGAATTATTATGAAAATAAATCAAAAGTTAGGATAAAGGATTTTGAAAATAATATAATAAAAAAACAATGGATAAAAATTATAGAAGAATAAAAAGTTAAAGATTATATAAGATTTTTTGAGGTCAAAAGAAAATGTTAAATAGAGTTAAAAAATATATAAAAAATAAATTTCATAAATTATATATAGACTTTATAAGTTATAGAATAAAAATAGTGAAAAAAAATGAATTGATTAGTAATAAAAATATTATGATTTTAGTTTCTAGATTGTATAATGGTGGAGCTGAAAAAATAGCCTCGAATTTAGCTGATGAACTAAGCAAAAAATATAATGTAATTTTAGTTACCAAACATGATAAAAATAAATTAGATTATAAATGTAGTGTACCAAGAATTGTTTTAAATCAAAAGGAAGAAAATGATAATAGTTTTATTTATATTTTAAAATTAATTAAACAATTAAAGAAAATAAAAAAGGAAAATAATATAGGTCATTGTATTAGCTTTTGTACAATAATGAATTATTTAAATGTAATGTCAAAAGTAAATGATGAAGTTATTATTTCTATTAGAAACTATTTAAGTGAATCTGAAAAAGATGAAAAACATACATATATGAATATGAAAAGTGCTAAATATTCAGATAAAATTGTTGTAGTTTCTAAAATTTTGGAAAAAGAGCAAATCGAAAAATATAAAGCCAAAAGAGAAAAAGTATTCGTAATAAATAATTTTTGTGATTCAGATAAAATAGAATATATATTGAACCATGATAAGAGTGAGATAAATTTTAATGATGATAATATTGTTAGTAATATAGGTAGATTATCATATCAAAAAGGTCAAATTCATTTAATAAATGCATTTAGAAAAGTAGTAGATAAAATACCTGATGCAAAGTTATTAATTTTGGGACAAGGTGACTTAAAAGATTCTTTAGAAAATAGAATAAATAATTTAAATTTAAACAATAATGTATTTTTATTATCTTTTCAATATAATCCTTATATATATCTTAAAAATTCAAAAGTATTTGTATTAAGCTCATTTTATGAAGGAATGTCTAATGCTATTTTAGAAGCTATGTATTGTAATTTACCAATTATATCTACAGATTGTAAAGCTGGAACAAGAGAGATTTTAGCTCCAGATACTAATTTGGATTTATACAATAAAGAAGTAACAAAAGAAAAATATGGAATTTTAGTACCTATATTAAAAAGTGAATATGAAGAAAATTTATTAGCTGATACAATTATAGGAATTTTGGAAGATAAAAATTTACAATATAAATATAGAAAATTGTCTGGTGAAAGAATAAAAGATTTTTCAAAAGAAATTATTATACAAAAATGGATAGAAGTAATAAAAAAATAAATATAAAATTAATATAGGAAAGGCTTAAACATATGAGAGTTGCTATAATTAGTAATACTACATCTGATATTATAAAATCCAGAGGTGAACTTATAAGAGCTATTATAAAAAGTGGACATGAAGTTATCGCCATTGGAAATGAAAATGTTGATAGAGAAAAAATTGAATCTATGGGAGCAAAATTTAGGAATATAAAAATGGATGAAATATCTACAAATATTTTTAAGAATATAAATTATATAAAAATATTAAGTAAAGTTTTAAAAGAAGAAAACATAGATGCTATTTTAACGTATACTATTAAGCCTATTATTTGTGGAGCTATTGCTGGTTCTATTGCAAAAGTAAATAAAAAATATGCTTTAGTAGTAGGGATGGGATATATTTATTCAATTAATACTATAAGAACAAGACTAATAAGAATTTTTGCTAATTTAGGATATTTTATTTCTGGTAAAGTTTATACTAAAATGATTTTCCAAAATAAAGAAGATAGAGATGAGTTAATAAAAAAGAAATATGTTAAGCCAGAAAAAGCAGTTATTATAGATGGTTCTGGAGTAAATATGAATAAATTTGATAGAGCAGAAAATAAAATTGAAAGCATGGACAAACTAAAATTTTTAATGATATCTAGAGGTCTGAATGTAAAAGGGATTAAAGAATTAAATTATGCTGCAAATGAAGTATTAAAAAAATATCCACAAATTAAATTTACTCATATAGGAAAAATAGATAATACATTTAGAGATTTGAAGGCAAGCGAGATTAAAGAATATTCAAAAACGATAAATTTTAAAGGTAAAGTTAATAATGTTTATGATTATATTAAAGATTCAAATGTTGTAATTTTGCCTAGTTATTTAAGAGAAGGAATACCTAGAGTTTTATTAGAAGCTTTGGCTGTTGGAAGACCAATAATTACTACTAATATTAGAGGGTGTATAGAAACTGTTATTGATGGTGAAAATGGATATCTCGTTAATATAAAAGATGAAAAAGATTTAGAAGAAAAAATTTTAAAAATGATAGAAAATACTAAAGAAGAACTACTAAGAATGTCTGATGTGAGTTATAATTATGCTAAAGAAAGATTTGATGTTGAGATAATAAATAGAAAAATGTTGAATTATATGGAGCTTAATTAGAGGATGATGAAAATGAAAAATTATTTAATTACTGGAGGAGCTGGTTTTATAGGCTCGAGTTTAACAGAAGTGCTATTAAATACACAAAATAATGTTATTGTTATAGATAATTTTTGTGATTTTTATGATATTAGTATTAAAAAAAGAAATATTGAAAATTTCTTAAATAAAAAAAACTATAAATTATATGAAGCTGATATAAGAGATTATAAAAAAATAAATGAAATATTTGAAGAAAATAAAATTGATATTGTAATTCATTTAGCTGGAATGGCTGGAGTAAGAAATTCAATAGAAAACCCTATTTTATATCAAGAAGTAAATTGTATAGGTACGCAAAATATATTAGAAGTAATGAAAAAAAATAATATTAAAAAGGGAATTTTTGCATCTTCAAGTAGTGTATATGGAAATTGTAAAACAGTACCATTTAAAGAAAATATGATAGTTGATTATGCAATAAGTCCATATGCTGCTACAAAAAAATCAAATGAAATTATGGCACATGTTTATTATAAATTATATGGAATTGATATATTTATGTTAAGATTTTTTACTGTATATGGACCTAAGCAAAGACCAGATTTAGCAATTAGTAAATTTACTAAACTGATTTTAGAAAATAAACCAATTCCTATGTTTGGTGATGGGACTACTTCAAGAGATTATACTTATATAAGTGATATAGTAGATGGAATAATAAAATCTATAGAATATTTAAAAAATAATAGTAATGTTTATGAAGTTTTAAATATTGGAAATTCTTATCCTGTAAAATTAAAATATATGATAGATATATTAGTAAAAAAATTAAATAAAAAAATTACAATTCAAAATTTACCAATGAAATTAGGAGATGTTGAAAGAACTTATGCAGATATAGAAAAGGCTAAAAAACTTATAGGATATAATCCAAAAGTAAGTTTTGAAGAGGGAATAGATAGGTTTATTGATTGGTATAAAAAATTTTATAATTATTAAAAAATATACTTAATATGGAGAAAATAATGAATGAAATATTAAAAGAACATAAACAAAATTTTTCTAAAATATTTAAATTAGCTAGAATAGATTTAATAAAAACTTATGGTGGTAGTGTTCTTGGATGGTTATGGGCAATTATTAAACCAGCAATTACTATTTTCGTGTACTGGTTTACTATTGAAATTGGTTTAAGATCTGGAAAGATTAGAAATGGATATCCAAACTTTTTATGGTTAATTGCAAGTACTGTTCCTTGGTTTTATTTTAGTGAAATGATAGTAGGTGGAGCATCTTCTATTAGAAGTTATAATTATTTAGTAACTAAAATGAAGTTTCCAGTTTCTACTATTCCTACTATTGTAAATGTATCTAAATTTATGATACATATTATATTAGAAATAATTGTTATTATTTTATTTTTAATTAATGGATATAAAATAGATATATATTTCTTTCAAATTATATTTTATATGTTACTTAGCTTTATGTTTTTTGAAATGTGGTCTATTTTTTCTTCTATGATTGGAGCTATTAGTAAAGATTTTGTTAATCTAGTAAAATCTATTACAGTTATGGTATTTTGGATGTCTGGTATAATTTGGGATATTAATAGTATATCTCAACCTTGGATAAAAAAGATATTATGGTTTAATCCTATAGTATATTTAGTAAATGGATATAGAAATTGTTTTATAAATAAAGTATTCTTTTTTGAAGAGCCAAAGCAATTAATAATATTTTTAACTTTTTTAGTTATTCTAACTGTAATGGCTGGAATATCTTATAAAAAATTAAAAAAAGTTATTCCAGATGTATTATAGGAGAAATTATGAGTGAAGTAATTAGGTTTAAAAATGTAGATAAAATATACAAACTAAATAAAAAACCAAATTTTAATAATATTTTAAAAGTTATATTTAATAAAAAATTAAAAGAGGAAAAAAAGGTATTAGATAATATAAGTTTTAGTATAAATAAAGGTGAAAAAGTAGCTTTTTTAGGTAAAAATGGGTCTGGAAAATCTACTATATTAAAACTTATTACAGAAGTTTTGTATCCAACTAGTGGTGAAATTTATGTTAATGGCAAAGTTAATGCTTTATTAGAATTAAAATCTGGTTTTGAATTAGAATTTACTGGGAGAGAAAATATATATTTAAAAGGAATTTTATTAGGATTATCTAAAAAAGAAATAAAAGAATTAGAAGATAAAATAATTGAATTTGCAGATATTGGAGAATATATAGATTATCCTATACAGAAATATTCTAGTGGAATGAGAGCAAGACTGGGCTTTTCAATAGCAGTAAATATTGAGCCAGAAATATTAGTAATAGATGAGGCATTAAGTGTAGGAGATGAAGAATTTAAAAATAAATGTTTAAAAAAAATAAATGATATTACAGAAAATAAAAATGTTACTTTAGTTTTAGTTACTCATTCTTTTGAAATGGCTAAAGAATTTTGCAATAGAGGAATTGTTATTCAAAAAGGTAAAATAATATATGATGGAAATATAGATTCTTCTATAGAGGTTTATAAAAATAGTATTAATAAAAATTAGTTTTAAAGAGGATATTGTAGAATGAGTGGAATATGTGGATTTGTTTCAAAAGATACTGTAGAAGAAAAATACTGGAATGATATGATAGATAAAGCAACTATAAGAGGAAATATAAAAAATATTTTTTATGATAAGAATATCGGTTTTGCTAATGTTACTTATAAAACAAATAATACATTTTTTTCTAATAGTAAAAGATTGATTATAAGTATAGATGGAAAAATAGATAATAAAGAAGAAATTAAAGAATTATTAAATACTAATATAAATTCTGATGTTGATTTAATTGAAAAATTATATATAAGATATGAAGAAAAATTTGTAGAAAAAATTGAAGGGTTTTATGCAATAGCTATTTATGATAAAAAAGAAGAAAAACTAATTCTAGTAAGAGATAAAATAGGAGCTAAACCTTTATATTATTTTATTAATAATAATGAAATTTGTTTTGCATCAGAGTTAAAGCCTATTATTGAATATCCTAATTTTGAAAAAGATATAAATTATAAATCTTTATCTTTATATTTTAGATTTTGCTATATAAATCCACCAAATACAATTTTTGAGAAAACATTTAAATTAGAGCAAGGACATATTTTAATTTGGAAAAATGAAATTATAAAAAATGAAGTATATTGGGATACAATAGAAAGCTTTAATATTCTTTCAAAAAATAAAGAAAACAAATTTGAACAAGCAAAAGAAAATGTTAATAATATTTTATCTAATTATATAAAAAAAGTAATAGAAAATTCAGATAATTATGGAATTTTTTTGAGTGGAGGAATAGATTCGAGTTTAGTTGCGTCAATTGCTCAGAGTATTTCAGATAAACCAGTAAATACTTTTTCAATTGGCTTTTTTGAAAAAGAGAGAAATGAAGCAGATAAATCTAAGAAAATCTCACAATATTTACATACCAATCATCATGAATTTTATATAAATAAAGATGAAATATTAAACGTAATTCATAAGATTCCTGAATATTATGATGAGCCTTTTGCAGATGCATCTGAAATTCCAACAATTATTTTAAATGAATTTGCTAAAAAAAATGGAATACAAATTGCAATTACAGGTGATGGAGCAGATCAATTATTTTGTGGTTCAACAATTTATGATAATTTATATTTAAAGCAAAGATTTTACAAAATATTAAATCCTTTTAATATAAAATTAAATTTTTTATCTAAAAGTAAAAATAGTAGAATAAAGCAAATATATTTCAATAATGATATGAGAAATCAGACTCAAGGAGAACTCATTTCAAAAGATGATATTATAAAAGATTTATTTAAAGATGAAGGTGAAAAAAGGTATAATTTTGAAAATAAAATTATAACGAAAAATTGGCAAGTCAAAAGAATGATTGTTGATGTAAATACATTTGTAGCTAATAGAATAAATACAAAAGTGGATAGAGCTAGTAATTTTAATAGTATAGATTTAAGATGTCCATTTTTAAATAATGAACTTATTGAATATTCTTTTAGATTACCTCCAAAATTCAAATATAAAAATAGAAATAAAAAATATATATTAAAAGAAATTTTATATGATTATTTGCCTAAAGAACTTTTTAGTAATAAAAAAAGGGGATTTGGAATACCAATCAGTAAATGGTTAAACACATATTTATATGAGGATTTAATGAGTGTTTCAAATCCAGATTTTATAAAAAAGCAAAATATTTTTAATTATGATGTACTTTATGAATTATTAAATAAAACTAAAGATAAAAAAGTTGAAAAACATATACCACAAATAATATGGAATTATTATATATTCCAATTATGGTATATTAAATATATTGAAGAATAGAAAATGTAAACGGTGATTAAAAATGAAAAAAATAAAGATTAAAGATATACTAGTTATAATAGTTCTAGTTATTAGTAATTTAATTATAGGTTCTCCACTTCGTTATAATATTGATATTCCATGTCTAGTAATAAATTTTACAGCATTGATATATTATATTTTTTGGATAAAAAATAAAAAAGAAATTGAATTAAATAGGTTTGATATATTTGTAATAGCCTTAGCTTTTTCAACTTTTATTCCTATAATTTTTCATTCTTATATAAGATTTAAATTTACATTAGAATATGTAATTAGATATATTTCTGCATTAAATGTATATTTGATTATAAAGCAATACATAAAAATTGATAATAAAAATATAAATATGATTACAAATGCTTTTATTATAATGAGTGTAATAACAGTAATTTTTGGAATTGATATGATGACTAGTAAAATATTTACATTTTTTTATGAATTTTTAAAAGTTCCAAGAATAGAACATGAAACTACTGAAAGGATGTTGTCTTTATTTAAATATGCAAATTCTTTTTGTATTTATATAGGAATGGCGTTATTTGTTACTTTAGGTGCATATTTAAATTGTAATAATGATACTAGATTAAGTAAGATAAAAAGTGCTTTATATACTAATGCTGTTTTTATGCAAGTGTTTGCTATAGCTATTACATTATCTAGATTAGGTTGGATAATAGTTTTTGGAATGATAGTTTTATATTGCATTATTTTAAAAGATAAAATTAAAGATATATTAAAAGTATTAATAATTTCTGGAGTTAATGCATTAATTTATTTTTGTTTATTTGATAAAATATTAAGTAAAGGATTATATTTTGTAACATGGTCTTTATTTTTAATAATTAATATAGTTCAATTTACAATTTTTTATAATATTAGTTTTATAGAAAATTTATTGAAAAAAATAAATAAAAAAATAATTTTAGTAATAATTTTTGTTGTAGTTATAAGTTTTATTTTATTGTATTTTATTACACCTAATGAATTAGTTTTATTTAATTCTAAAAACAGTCAGACAAAATATAGACAAACTAATATTGTAGTAGAAGGAGATAAAGAATATGAATTTAAAATTAATTTAACTACAAAAACTAATAAAAAAGAAAATTTTCGTATATATGCAAACGAATTTGATGGAAATGAACAAAAAATAAAAGAAAATAAAAATATTTTAAAAGAAAATTTTAATGGAGAATTTTCTTTTTCTATAAAAACAGATAGTAATACAAGATACTTATCATTAGTTTTTTTATGTGTACGTCCTAGTGAAGATTCAAAAATGGTTGTACATTCTGTAAAGATGAATGATAAAGAAATTAAGATTTATTATAAATTATTACCAAAATCTTTGATTAATAGAATTCAGAAAATAAATTTAAATTCATCTTCTGTTAATATCAGATTAGATTATATAAAACAATCTATAAAAATAATAAAGAAAAATCCATTATTTGGATTAGGAGGATATGCTTGGAGAGGCTTTATAGTTGAAAGTGTTGAATTACAGAGTATAGCAGAACATTGCTATCCACTTCAATTATTTATGCAAAATGGAATAATATCTATATGGATTTATTTGTATATAATTTTTATGATAATAGAAAATTTTATTAGAAACATAAAGAGTAATAAAAAAGATTTTATAAAAATAAGCTTTTATGTGTCTTTATTTGTATTAATATTGCACAGTATTTTTGATTTTGATATGTATTTTGAAGTTATGTTAATAAATATGTTTGTGTGTTTTGCAATTATTAATGATTCAGAAAGAGTTAAATTTAAATATCGAAAGATAGGATATGTATTATATGGAATCTTAATATGTATTATTTTGTATTTTTGTATAGGAGAAGCTATTGAAATGAGATTTGATATACAAAATGTAAAAGATGATACACAAAAATTAAAAATATTAAATACTCATATTGTTTTATTTCCTTATGATTATCAATATTATAAAGAAAAACTGTTGGTATTATATGAATTAAAAGAAAATGGAAAAAATTTATCTGATGTAGATATAGATAGTGAAATAAAAAAATGTATAATGTTTTTAGAAAATTTTGAAAAATTGAAGATGAAAGAATAGGAATATTACAGTGAAAATAGGTTTATAGGTAAATCCTTATTTAAAACCTAAATAATTATATAAGGAGTGTATGGAAAAATACCATACAAATAAAAAATGAAAAAAAAACTAATATTATGTTTATTTATATTTATAATTCTAATATTAGTTGGATTATATGAATTATATACAAATAAAATAAATAAATTTAATGAAGTAGAGATAGAAATATCAGAAAATAATGAAAATAAAGCATTAGTTTATGATGAAAAAACATTTATTGAAGCTTTAAAAAATACAAAAATACAAATTATTGAAATTCAATACGATATTGATTTGGGATACAATTTTATATCATCTCAAGGCATAGTTTCTGATGTTGTAGAAAAACATAGTGAACCATTAACACATCCAAAACTAAAAGAAACAGGAGTTAGTAAATTAAAAATAATAAATAGAGATGGTCTTATAATTTATTCAAAATCTGGAAATAAAATTCTTCATACAAATATTGTTTTAGATAATAGTAAAAACATAAAATTATATAATTTAAAATTTGAAGAACTTTGGGAATGGGATGAAGATACTAAAGCTGAATTTGATAGAAATAATTGGGATTATATATCAATAAAAAATAGTGAAAATATTTGTATAAAAAATTGTGAATTTAGTAAAGCTTATGATGGAATAACTGATATGGATAATTGCAAAAATGTAACTATAGAATATTGTAAATTAAATGAAACTGATTTGGAAAAAGATGAATTTTTTAATATTCAGTTTCAAGAATTAGAAAATAATATAGATAAATATAAAATGTATAAATTTTTAAGAAAAGATATAGGATTAGATATAAATAAAATAAAAAAATTATGTTCTTATCAATTTAAATTGTATTTGATAGGAACAAAAGATGGTTGTGCTAGAAATGAAAATATAATAATTCATGATAATATGTTTTTAAAAATAAAAACCAGAATACCTTTTGCTAGAAATAGTAGTGTTTATTTATATAATAATTATATAGATCAAAGTGATATGAATATTGATAATATAATAGATGTAAACCAATTAAAATTAATAAAAGAAAAGTATCCTAAAATAGTTTCTTTGAGTACACATGGAGTAATATCTACTCAAAAGGCTTATGTTCTTTTGGATAATAATTATTATAAAGATGTTAAGCATAAATATACAAATTATATAAATAATCAGATATTAGATAGAGGAAGAATTAAAGTAAAATCTGAAGCGAAAGATGAATTAAAAGATAAGTTATTAAAAGTAGTTGGGTGCAAAAAAGAAGAGTAATTTTATAAAAATCAGTAAAAAAAAATTTAACAAAAATGTAATGAAAATATAATAAGTATTCAAAACACATGATATTGTTGTGTTTTTAGGTTTAAATAAAAATAATATAGTTGATTAAAAAAAATTATTTTTATATAATAAATATGTATAAAATTATAAAGTGAGGAATAAATATGAAGACCCAAACAAGTAATAGATGGAAAAATATAACTTTGATTTTTAGTATTTTTGTAGCAATATTATTTTATTTTTGTATAAGCAATAGTAATGCTAATAGTGATGTTACTGAAAGTGGAATGCAAGAATTTACTATAAAAAAAGTTGATGATAGTGGAAATCCATTGCCAGATGTTGAGTTTAGTATAATTGGTGACCCTAAAGTAGAGGTTGAAGATTATTATTCTGAAACCGTTGATTGGAATGAGAAATTAGATGAAAGTGATAGAAAATTATTATCTTTATATCTTGAAGATAATGTATTTAAACTAAAAAATCCAATTAAGTTAAAATTTCATGAGGAAGATGACGAAGTGGATATTCAAGGACAAGTTATCTATAGTGTAGATTTAACTAAAGAAATATATGATTATACTTTAAATATAAAAGGACAATTAAATAACCAAAGTACTAATTCAGAATCTACTTACGCTGAAATTACAATTGTTACTAATGATGATAATGAAAATAAAGATGAACAAAAAATCGATAATACTTCTAGTAGTGTAAATTTCGAAAGAGTATTAAAATCTGGTGAAAAATATAGTGTTATAATTACTTTTTATTCTACAGATGACAATGAAGAAAATTCATTTATTATTAATGAAATAAATTTAAAAGCTAAGGAAAATACATATAAAACTGATAAAAATGGAGAAATAAAACAAAAATTTAATGATGGTTCTAATTTAAGGATAGATGAAGTTAAACCTTTGGATGGTTATTATAAAGCAAAAGGATATCAAGTAGATGATAATTATTATTCATTTGATAAAAAATTTTCAATTAGTAAAAGTCATAAAAATGAAATAACTGTTGTAAACCCAAAATATAGAGATTTAATTATAGATAAAGTAGATGATGCAGGTAATCCAGTATCAAATGTTACTTTCAATATAGATTCTGAATATGTAGGAGATCCTAAAATTAATATAGGTGACTATTATTTTAAAGATGGGGGCAAGATAATAAGTAATTCAAAATCTGAATATGTATATGAGCTAGATGAACCAATTGTTCTTACTGCAGAAACTGAATTTAAAACTAAAGAAGAATCAAAGGAAGAAGAGAAAAAAGAAGAAAATCCTGAATTTGAATTACTTAACTATCATGTTGAATATGATATAGATTTAACAAATGAAAAACTTAATTATGATTTAATATTAAATGCTAGTTTAGATAATAAAAAACCTGAATGTAATTCTTATGCAATGATAAAACTTGATGGTAAAGAGATGCAAAGAATAGATAAAAATTCTAGTAATGTTGATTTTAAAACAAAATTAGCATCTGGTAAAAAATATAAGTTAGGTGTTTATTTCTATGATGATAATTGTATTGATGGCTGTTTAATGTATAAAGTTGGTAAAGAAGAAAAAAATAAAGGTAAGATATTAAACGCAGATTATATAGGAAATACAGTTACAATAAAATCTATAACTTTAAAAACAGATAATTTATATAAAACAGATAAAGACGGAAAAATTAAAATTTCAGTTTTAAATGGTGATAAAATACATCTTAAAGAAATTGAAACACCTTATGGATATAAAAAAGCGGATGGATATTTTGTTGGAGATGAATATCATGATTTTAATGAAACATATGTTGTAAATTCTAAAGAGGATCAAATTGATATTAAAGTTGTAAATGATAGAATAAAAAGAAAAGTTATAGTAAATCATTATTTAAAAGGAACAGATAAAAAAGTTGCTGAGAGTGAAGAAATAGAATATCCAATATTAGAAGAATATACAACTAATGGACATACTGATTTAACTGGTTTAACTTTTGAGAAAAATGAAGCAGGAGAGGATATTTTCCCTTCTAATGCCAATGGTGTAGTAGATGATAAAGATTATGATACACCAATAGTTGTTGATTATTATTATGAGCCACAAGATATAGAAATAACAATACATCATTATAAAGAAGGAACAAATGAGAAATTAGCTGAAGACGAAGTACTTAATATTCCAGTTAATTTAGTACCAGATGAGAATGGAATTTATAGAGCAGAGAATCAGACTGTTAAATATGTATTGGAATCAAACGAAAATTATAAAGATTTAATAAAGAAATATAATTTAACAGATATTACATCAACAATAGATCCAGATTTAACAATAAAAGATTATCTTGAAAGTGGAAAGAGCTTTGAAATAAGTTACTATTATAATGATAAAAAATTAAAAGATGATGATAATAACGCTGATAATAAGGTTGATAATAATAAGGTTGATAATAAAGTTGATAATAATAAGGCTGATAATAAAGAAAAAGATAATGATATAGGAAAAAATGAGGAAACAGATGGTGATTTAAGCCTTCCTGATATTTTGGAAAATAAAATAAATGAAATTTTTGAAGGGATAAAAACAGGAGATAATATATTGATTTATATTATAGTAATCTTGATTTCAATTGCTGTAATTTTAAAATTAAAAATGAATAAAAATAAGAAGAAAAATAGAAAAAAATCTAAATAAAACTAAAATTAGAATATAAAATTAAAAAATCTTATAGAAAAATAATTATAGTTAAATATGAAATAGAAAAATGCTAGATAATAATATTTATCTAGCATTTTTTAATGTATATATAATTTTAAAAAATAAAGTTAAGTGTAAAAATATTATAAATAATTTGTTAAATAAAATATAAAAGTCTTCATTTACTTGATACGTACCTATAAATCTTTTTGAAGAATCAAATATAAAAACATATAATATGTATTCAGAATTTTCTAAAATAATTGAAAACTCAAAAGATACATATAATAGAAAAGCAAACCCTGTAAATGGACATCCTGGAACGTTATTGACAAAATTTTATGCAGAATATGTTTTAGATATACTTGAAAGAAATTATCTAGAGGTATTAGGAAAAAAATATAAAGAAAAAGAAGAATATCCAGTATATATAAATGACTGTGTACCATATGAACTAGACTTGGAATTAATAGAAGAAAAAAACAATTATGCTAATTATAGGATAAAATATCCTAGTAAAGAGAATATGCTTACAATGCCAATTAATGAAGATTATATTAAACTTTGTTTGCAATATCCAATACATATAAAAAAAGTAGAAATAAAAGGTAAAACACTTGAAAAAACAAAATTATATGTAAATACAATAAATCAAAAATTAGGATATGATGATCAAACTATGAAAAAAATTGGAACTAAAAAAGGTAATGATGTAGTATTTGAAATACCAGAACAAAATTTAATTACTTCAATATGTATACATTCTGATATAGCAGAAAAAGATGAAATAGAAATAACAATAAAAAAGTAGTATAATGAGGATATTGAACTTAATTAAAAATAAACAAGAAAATTACAAAATAAAAAGTAGGTGAAAAATAAAATTGACATATATATATATAAATGAAATAAAACAAAAAAAAGAAAAAGAAATACTGAAAGAAGAATTGTTTTTTGGACAAGGAATGGGAATTGTTCTAATAATAATAGCTGGACTAAAATATTTAGCAACTACTCACATTATAGTTGAGTATATTTCTATAATTGCAATGTCATTAGGATTAATAATATTACTTCTAGGTATAATATTTCCATATCCATTATATTATCCAAGTAAATGGATGAAGAATTTTATAAATAAATTTTTTTTTAGCAATATTAGAGATAATATTATTAATAATATATATATTAGTATTATTACCAGTTGCATTAATAAAAAGAAAAGAATGGGCAAATAAATATGGATTCTTTTCATGGAAAAATGATGATAATAAAAATATAAAATTTAAAGGATTTTCACCAAGAATTGATATAGTAGAAGATAATTCTAAAATTTCAAAAAGAGCAAATCGTATAGGAAACATATTGAAAATAGTAAATTATTTTATAGAAAGAAAAAATTATATACTAATACCATTATTATTTATATTATTACTAATAGGATTATTATTCTTTTTTGTTACATCAAGTGTAATAACGCCTATGATATATACATTATTTTAAAATTTAAATATTATATATATGTAGTGCTATTGTTTATTTAATAAAGATACTGAAATATAAATTATTCATTTATAGAGATAGGAGGAGATTTAAATAAATATAACAATATTAGGAATATCTGCCTATTATCATGATTCAGCGGCAGCTATAATACAAGATGGAAAAATAATAGATGCTGTACAAGAAGAAAGATTTACTAGAAAAAAAGGAGATTCTAGTTTTCCACATAATTCAATTAATTATTGTTTAAATTTAGTAAATAAAAAAATACAAGAAGTTGATTATATTGTATTTTATGAAGATTCACTAATGAAATTTGAAAGATTGCTAATGAGTTATCATATTATGGCTCCTAAAGGAATTTGTTCTTTTTTGAAATCTATGTCAAAATGGATATCTTCTAATTTATGGATGGAAAGCAAAATTAGTAAAGAATTAGGAGTTAAGAAAAAAATATTATTTTGTACTCATCATATGTCACATGCTGCTAGTGCATTTTATCCATCACCATTTGAAAATTCTGCTATACTAACAATTGATGGAGTGGGAGAATGGACAACTATTACATGGGGAGAAGGAAAAGGTAATCATATAGAATTAAAAGAAGAATTAAAATTTCCAAATTCTTTAGGACTTTTATATTCTGCATTTACTTATTATACAGGGTTTAAAATAAATAGTGGTGAATATAAATTAATGGGATTAGCTCCTTATGGAGAGCCTAAATATGTAGATATTATAAAAAAAGAATTAATACATATAAATGAAGATGGTACAGTTATTTTAAATCAAAAGTGTTTTAATTATATTACTGGTACCAAAATGATTAATCAAAAATTTTGTAAATTATTTGGTGGATCAGCTAGAAAACCAGAAAGTAAAATTACAAAAAGAGAAATGGATTTAGCAGCAAGCATTCAAGAAATATGTAATGAATGTGTAGTAAAAATGGCTAGATATGTAAAACAAAAAACAAATTGTAATAATTTAGTACTTGCCGGAGGTGTAGCTTTAAATGTTGTATCAATGGGAGTTTTAAAAAGAGAATGTGAATTTGAAAATATATGGATTCAACCTGCTGGTGGAGATGCTGGAGGAGCACTAGGGTCTGCTTTATGGGTTTGGCATGAATATTTAAAACAAGAAAGAAAAGTACAAGAAACTGACTCTATGGAATCCAGTTATTTAGGAACTGAGATAAAAGATGATTCAGAAGAAGATACTAAACTACTTGAAGAATTAGGAGCTACATGGGAAAATTTTGAAGAGAATAATTTAATTAAGAAAATAGCAAATATTTTAGCAAGTGGAAAAATAGTAGCCATTGCTAGAGGTAGAATGGAGTGGGGACCAAGAGCTTTGGGAATAGATCTATTTTAGGTAGTGCAATGGATGAAAATATGCAATCAAAAATGAATCTAAAAATAAAAAAAAGAGAGAGTTTTAGACCTTTTGCTCCAATAGTATTGTTAGAAGATGTGAATAAATATTTTGAATTTGAAGAAGAATCTCCATATATGTTAATGACATGTTATGTAAAAAAAAATTTAAGATTTAAAAATGAAAAAAACAAGATATTATAGAAACAATTAATCAAAAAAGATCTACAATACCTGCTGTAACACATGTTGATTATTCATCAAGAATACAAACAATTAGTAATAAAAGGAATCCTTTTATTACTAATTGTTGACAGAATATAAGAAGATAACAAATTGTAGTGTTTTAATAAATACTTCATTTAATGTAAGAGGAGAGCCTGTAGTTAATTCTGTAAAAGATGCTTATCAATGCTTTATGAATACAGATATAGATTACTTGGTAGTAGGAAATCGATTATTAGATAAAGAAAAACAAAAAAGTAAAACCAAAATTAAAAAGAAAGTAAAATATAAACTTGACTAATCAATATATAAATGAAACCACTTTTAAATATTTGAATCTTTGGAAAGGAAAAAATAAATGACAAAAATAATGGATATTTTAATAATAATAACATTAGTAATATGTAACCTAATGATAGGCTCTCCACTTCGCTATAATATTGATATTCCATGTTTAATAATAAGTATTGTAGCAATTATTTATTTTATTTTTTCTATTAAAGAAAAGAAAAAAATAGAATTAAATCGATTTGATTTGTTTGTAATAGCATTGACTTTTAGTACACTTATTCCACTGATTGCAAATTCTTATATTAGATTTAGATATACATTAGAATATATTTTAAGATATGTGTCTGCTTTTAATGTGTATTTAATTATAAAACAATATTTAAAAAAAGATAGAAATAAAATGAATATCATTATTAATATTATTACAATAATGAGTATTATTACAATTTTTTTTGGAATAGATATGATGACAAGTAATACTTTAGATGGCTTTTATAATAATATTATTAAAGCTCCAAATGTTACAAATCAATCTAAAGAAAGAATGTTATCTTTATTTAAATATCCAAATTCTTTTTGTACATACCTAGGAATAGCTTTATTTGTATCAATAGGTGCATATCTAAGTAGTAAAGAAGAAAAAAATAGTGATAAAATAAAAAAAGTTTTATATACTAATGCAATTTTTATGCAATTGTTTGGAATTGTAATGACATTTTCAAGGTTAGGTTGGATTATTATTTTTGGTTTATTAATTTTTTATGCTGTGTGTATAAAAGATAAGTGGAAAGATATTTTAAAAGTACTTGGTTTTTCAGGAGCAAATGCATTTATATATTTTTGTTTTTTTAATAAAGCTTTAAATAACGGAAAATATTTTGCTATATGGAGTTTACTAATTGTTCAGAATATAGTTCAATTTGTAGTGTTATTAAAACAGAATTATTTTATTAAAATGGTAAAAAAAATAAATCTAAAATTTATTTGGGGAATTTTTATTTTAGGATGTATCACTATTATTATATGTTATTTAAAAGCACCTAATGAATTAGTTTTATTCAATTCAAGTACAAGTCAAAAACAATATAGAAAAACAAATATTGTAGTTGAAGGTAATAAGGAATATCGATTTAAGATAAATTTAACCACAAAAAGTAATAAAAAAGATAATTTTGGTATATATATCAATGAATTTAATGAAAGAGAAGAAAAAATAAATGAAAATAAAAATATATTTTATGAATTAATAGATGGAGAGATTGAATTAGTTGTGAAAACTAAGAGTGATACTAAGTTTCTTTCTATAATGTTTTTATGTGCAAAACCTGATGAAAATAGCAAGATGATAGTTCACTCTGTATACATGAATGATAAAGAAATAAAAGTTTATTATAAATTATTACCTATTAGCTTTGTTACTAGATTGGAGAAAATAAGATTTGATTCAGCATCAGTTGATATAAGATTTTCTTATATTCAACAAGCTATAAATATAATAAAAGAAAATCCTCTGTTTGGACTAGGTGGATATGCATGGAGAGATTTTTTTATTACAGATGTAAATTTACAAAGTGTAGCAGAACATTGTTATCCACTTCAATTATTTATGCAAAATGGAATACTATCTATTTGGATATATCTATATTTAATTTTCTTGATAGTATATAAAATGATAAAAACAATAAAAAATAAAGAAAAAGATATAATAAAGATTAGTTTCTTTATGTCATTGTTTCTTTTGATATTACATAGTTTATTTGATTTTGATATGTATTTTCAAATAATGTTAATAGAGATGTATATTGGTTTTGCTATTATTAATCTTGATGAAGCACAAGAAGCTAAGTGTAGAAAATTATTATATTGTATTTATGCAATTATATTAGTATTTCTTTTGTATTTTAGTATTGGCGAAATATTTGCTATGAGGTTTGATATTGAAAAAATAGATGAATCTAAAAGAATGAATGTAGTAAATTCACATTTGATATTATTTCCTTATGATTGGCAATATTATAAAGATAAAGCGGTATTATTGTTTAATATGCAAGATAATGATATTACTTTAGATGGATTAGATATAAATGATGAAATTAATAAATGTGTAGAATTTTTAGAAAAAATAGAAAAAATAGAAAAAATAAAATTAAGTGAATAATAAAATATTAAAAATGTTTAAGTATGATAAAAATATTTGTTAAAAGAAGTTAGATTTTTATTTGAAATTTAAATAAGAAATTTTAATAAAATAAGTAATTAAAAATCAAAAAAGTAATGAAAAAGTAATAAAAACCTAAAATATGCACTATGACTATTGTTTTGCAATTTTAATACTTTTTGTTACAATTGACAGAATACTAAATCATATATAAAATTAATTTAAAAATAATTATAATAGAAAAAGTTATAAGA
Organism: uncultured Clostridia bacterium; assembly: GCA_947630235.1. Lineage (GTDB taxonomy): Bacteria > Bacillota > Clostridia > TANB77 > CAG-508 > Scatovivens. Next base: position 87,699 of record CANRGN010000001.1, on the reverse strand, counting down.
ATACTCAAAAATATAGAACTCTAGAGATGAAGATGTATAATTCTTCAAAATAATGAACTAAGGAAGAGGTAGTTTATGAAAATAAAAAATATAACATTAATTATAAGTATAGTATTAATGATTGGTTTATATTTGGGAATAACTAAAAGTAATACTACATTGAAAGTTCAAGAAATTATTGACTCAGAAAAATTAAATTCTAGTACTTATGATACAGAGGGGGCTTATCCCTTTACAATAAATAAAATAGATGATGTTGGAGCCCCTGTACCTAATGCTTCTTTTAGGATAGTATCAAAATCAAACCCTATAGAGTTAGATAGTTATTATGGTTTTTTAAGTGAGGAAAATTTAGAAGCATGGAAGGCTGATAAAACTGATTATAATGAAAAGTATTTGAATGATGAATGGAATTATAAAGATGATTGTTTTATTTTTTCAAACATGAAGATTTCTCCTCAAACAGGAGAATGTTCATATTGTGGGGAGTCTGGCTTATCATGGGTTACATTTAGAATAGATGCTAAGCAACCATGTACTCTATCAGTTAATACAAATTGGAAAAATACAAACACCAATGATAGAGCTGATATTATTATTACTAGCGATAATATTGAATCTAATTTTAAAGAGAATGGTGATGTAGATGGTTGTAGGAAAAGTTTTGCTAAAGAAAAATATGAAAAGTTTATTAATTCAATTACAGGTGGCGTTTTTAAAGAAGAAATAAAAACTGATAAAAAAACATATGAATATGCTCTTGAATCAGGAGTAGTTTATTTAAATATTTATTATTTTGATTATGAGGAGAATAGTAAACGTGAATTTAAAGTCGATTCAATTACTATAAATAATGTTCCTCAAAGTAATCAAGAATTAACCACTACTGATGAAAACGGACAAATAAATTTATATTTTAATAAAAATACAGTACTAGAAATAGAAGAGGTAGATGCACCAGAAGATTATATAAAAGATGATACTAAATATGAATATACTATAAAGGAAAATGATTCAAATCAACAATTAACTGTAATAAATAAAAAAAATAATAAAATAAAAAAAGTAGATAAAAATGGAAATCCTTTAAAAGGAGCAGTTTTTAGTATAGCAAAAAACTCTCCAATGGTAGAGTTAACTAGATATTATGGTTTTGTAGATTCAAATTATTTAAATAAGTATAATATAAAACATATTGATGATTTGTGGATGTGGAAGGATAATAATTATAACTATAATAGCATAGAAACAGTTACCAATGTAGAAGATGTACCAAGTTTAAATGATGAATATGATGATTATCATGATGGTGAAGCTTGTGTAGATTTTAAAATAGATTTAACAAATTGTAAAAAAGCTACACATAATTTAACTGTAAATGCTGAGTTTTTAAAAGAAGAAGGAAATGGTTATGGTTATGCTAATTGTAGAATTTGGGAAATGAAAGATAATACAACTTATGTAGATTATGATAGTTCTAATATTCTTTTTACGCTTGGAAAAAAAACAGGAGCAAAGGATTATACTACATCTCTTGAATCTGGAAAGTGTTATAATTTAAGACTTCGTCTGGATTGTTTAAGTTCTACATGTAAACTTATAGTAAATTCAATTAAATTAGATGGTGAATTATTATTTAAAGAAGGAGAAAAATATACAACAGATGAAAACGGAGAAATAAAATTAGACTTGAAAAAAGGCGAAACTGTAAAAATAGAAGAAATAGAAGCACCAGAAGGATATGTTAAGAATGAAGAGATAAGATATTTTACTAATGGTGTAGATAAAAGTTCAATTACTATAGTAAATGAAAAGAAAAAGAAAAAAATTAATATATATCATTATCAAAAAGGTACAACAAATAAAGTAGCAGAAACAGAAAGTTATGAATATGAAATAGGTGATGAGTATACATCATCTCCACATTCAGATTTAACAGGAATACACATTGCAAAGGATGAAAATGGAAATGATATATTGCCAGCAAATGCAAAAGGATATATTACAGATGAAAATGGAGATATAATATATTATTATGAACCAGATGAAATAACAGTAAAAATACATCATTATAAAGATGGAACAAATGAGAAATTAGCTGAAGATGAAGAAATAAAAATTCCAATGAACTTAGTACCTGATGAAAATGGAATTTATAAGGTAGAAGATTTAAATGTTAAATATGTATTAGAAAAAAATGAGAAATATAAAGAGTTAATAAAAAAATATAATTTAACAGATATTACATCAACAATAAAATCTGATTTGACGATAGAAGAATTTCTTGAAAGTGGAAGTGATTTTGAGTTAAGCTATTATTATAATGATGAAAAAATAAAAGAAAATGATAAGAATACTGATAATAAAGAAAAAGATAAAGACACAAAAAAAGATAGTGATACCAAAAAAGACAGTAATAAAGATAATGATACCAAAAAAGACAATAATAAAGATAATGATAAAGGAAAGAATACGGAAACAGATGGTGAAATAAATGAAAATAGTGATTCAAGCATTCCAAATATTGTTGTAAATAAAATAAATGAAATGATTGAAGGGATAAAAACAGGAGATAATATATTGATTTATATTATAGTAATCTTGATTTCAAGTGCTATAATTTTAAAATTAAAAATGAATAAAAATAAGAAGAAAAATAGAAAAAAATCTAAATAAAACTAAAATTAGAATATAAAATTAAAAAATCTTATAGAAAAATAATTATAGTTAAATATGAAATAGAAAAATGCTAGATAATAATATTTATCTAGCATTTTTTAATGTATATATAATTTTATAAAATAAAGTTAAGTGTAAAAATATTATAAATAATTTGTTAAATAAAAGATAAAAGTCTTCATTTACTTGATACGTACCTATAAAATTTCTTTATTTTTTAATTTGACAAAATAAGGATAATATATTATAATTATCCATATAATAAAGAGATTGTATATAAAATATTTTAATGTTCGGAAAAAATTTAATAAGAAAATAGGTGTAAACATAAAATGGTGCGGGTATTTTTATGTTACATCTTAATTTCGTTTTGTAATTTTGGTTTTTGTTAATAAAATGTTTGTATTGTAAATGTTTATTTAATTATATTTTTTATAATTAGATTTTAAGAAATTTGTATATGAGAGTTTATTTTCTTAAAATTATTTATAATAAAATCCTTAATTTACGTTTAAATTTTATGCATTAATAACATATTTATATATAGCTCTAGTAGAAAGGAAAGAGATTATAAATGAGAGAAGAAAAAATTCAAAAGAAAATAGAAAAAGATGCTTTTTCACATGGGGCTGAAAATAAAGTAAGAAAAGCTCTAAATAAAAAGTCAGATACTTTAAAGAAAGGGACTAGAAGTTCAAAAAAAAATAAAAAAGAGAGTAAAGAAGAAGTTGGGGCAAAAGAAAAATTTGGATTTAAAAAAGAATCTTTAAAAATAATTCCACTAGGTGGTCTGCAAGAAATAGGAAAAAACATAACAGTTTTCGAATATGGAAATGATATAATTATAGTAGATTGTGGTGTTGCGTTTCCAGAGGATGATATGCTTGGAATCGATTTAGTTATACCAGATTTTACTTATTTAGAGAGAAATAAAGACAAAATAAGAGGTATGGTTATAACTCATGGTCATGAAGATCATATAGGTTCTATTCCATATTTTTTAAAACAAATAAATGTACCAATTTATGCTACAAAATTAACAGCTGGTTTAATTTCAAATAAATTAGAAGAGCATAGATTAGTAAACTCTACAAAATTAAATATAGTAAAACAAGGACAAACAATCGTGCTTGGAAAATTTAGAGTAGAATTTATTAGAAGTTGTCATAGTATACCAGATTCTGTTGCATTAGCTATTCATACTCCAGTTGGAACTGTGGTTCATACAGGTGATTTTAAAATAGATTATACTCCTATTGATGATGAAAAAATGGATTTAGGTAGACTTGCCGAACTAGGAAACAAAGGAGTATTAGCTCTTTTATCTGATAGTACAAATTCAGAAAGAAAAGGTTATACAATGTCTGAAAAAACAGTTGGGGAAGTTTTTGATAAATTTTTCCTTAATTGTACAAAAAGAATTGTAGTTGCAACATTTGCATCAAATGTTCATAGAGTACAACAAATTGTTAATTCTGCAGTGGCAACAAAAAGAAAAATCGCAGTTTGTGGAAGAAGTATGATAAATATGATAGAAACTGCAGTAAAGCTTGGTTATATAAAAGCACCTAATAATATATTTATAGATATAGACATGATAAAAAATTATACTGATGATAAACTAGTTATAATTACTACAGGAAGTCAAGGTGAACCTATGGCTGCATTAACTAGAATGGCTAATGGTGAACATAAAAAAGTAAATATAACAGCAAATGATTTAGTAATAATATCTGCAACTCCAATTCCAGGAAATGAAAAATTTGTTGCAAATGTTATAGATGATTTAATGAAAATAGGAGCTGATGTAGTATATAGTTCTTTAGCTGAGGTACATGTTTCAGGACATGCTTGTCAAGAAGAACAAAAATTGATGCTTTCTTTAGTTAGACCAAAATATTTTGTACCTGTTCATGGAGAATATCGTCAACTTATGGCACATAGAGATACAGCAAAATCTTTAGGTATGGATACTAAAGATATATTTATGATGACTAATGGAAGAATTCTAGAACTAAATGAAGATGAAGCTAAATTCGGAGGAATAGTTCCTTGGGGAAGAGTTATGGTTGATGGTTTAGGTGTTGGAGATGTAGGAAATATAGTATTAAGAGATCGTCAACATTTATCTCAAGATGGTTTAATTATAGTTGTATTAACAATGGATTCAAGTTCTGGTGAAATCATTGCAGGACCAGATATTATTTCAAGAGGTTTTGTATATGTTAGAGAATCAGAAAATTTAATAGATGATGTAAAAGTTATGATAAAAAGAGAACTTTCAAAATGTGAAGAAAACCATATAACAGATTGGGCAACTATAAAAAGTGTTATAAAAGATAATTTAAGAGAATATATTTATAAAGAAACAAAAAGAAATCCAATGATTTTACCAATTATAATGGAGGTATAGCAAAAATTTTTTTGACAAAATAAAATATTATTGATATTATTAATTTATAGAAAATAAAAAAGTTTTATTTGTACTTTGTGGAGGAAAATATGAATTTACTTAAGATTAAAGATAATCAAAATGGAATGGCAACTAAATCTTTAATTATTACTATTTCTATATTATTAATAGTATTATGTATTGCTTTTTTTGCTACAATGATTATAGATGGAGAACGAAATGCTAATATAAAAAGAATGCAATCTAAAGAATTAAATTATAAATTTAGTTTATTTGGAAATAATTATACGAAAGAAGATTTGAAGGTATTTTTAGAATCTGCAAATGATTGTGAAAATTATAGTTTTAACTATTATGAATATAATGATTTAGTAACTGGAAAAGTTTTTAATAATAAATTTTATTATACAACATCTGATAAAGAAGTTTATTACGATAAAGATTCTAATACTTATATTACTATTTCTAAGAAAAACAAAACATACGAAATTAGTCATAAAAAATTAGATAATAATTGTAGAAATGTGCTTGCTAATATAGTTTTAACATTGTTAAATTGTAATGATATAGAATTAAAATACATAAAAGATGAAACATATAATAATTTTGAATGTATTGTTGAAAGAATTACACTTAAAGATTTTAGTGAGCTTAAAAATTTAATTTCAGAAGAGCAATTAGAGCTTTTAAAACAATATCAAGAAAAAGGATTAGAAATAAGCTATGATTTTTGGATAGAAAAAGCAAGTGGATTATTGGCTAAATATGATATAGTTCTTATATCAAAAAATAAAGAAGAAAATAGAATAGAGTTTGATACAAATTTAAGTATAAGTACAGTAAAGGAAAATGATATTATTGAACCAAATTCTAAACAGTATGAAGATAATGGATATACAATTATAAAAGAATAGAATTAAAATCTAAGAGCAAAAATATGTTCTTAGATTTTTTTGTTTCATATAAATTACAAATTTATCATTTTTGTTTCTTTTGTGTAAAATAGCTAAATATATAAATAATTTGTGTTATACTTAAATTATCATAAATAATAGGGGGAAATTATGTTGAAACTAAAGAAAATTTTTATAGTATTTTTTATAATTTTAATGATGTTTTCAGTAATAGGAAATTATTCTATAGCAACAGAGGCTGAAGATGCTTCAGAAACAAAAGAAAATGATAATGGATCTACTAGTGTACAGGATGTAAGCAATGATAATAAAGAAAAAATATTGATTATGTGTGAGGATAAAGCTTTATATAAAGCTTTATGTGAGCAAATAAATAATCCAACAAAAAAAGATGATAAACTTCTAATAATAGAAATTGATAGTAAAACTTTATCTAGCACAACTAACTTAAATTTATCTGGTAAAAATATTGAAAATATAACTGGATTAGAAACATTAACAAGTTTAACATCTTTGAATTTAAGTAATAATAAAATAAAGGATATTTCTAAATTATCTAGTTTAACTGAATTAGAGACTTTAAATTTGAATAATAATAAAATAAAAGACATTTCAAAGTTTGTAATTAAAGGCTCAAGTCAAGGAAGCAATAGTGAAAGTAATTCAAGTGAGGATACTCAAGAAGCTGAAAATGACAAACAATCTAATGAAGAAGAACTATCTTCAGATAATGAAGATTCAGGAGAAGCTGATTCAGGAGAAGCAGATTCAACTGATGGAGAAAATGCTGATTCACAATCAACAAAAAAAAGTTCTAATAAATTAAAAACTTTGGATTTATCTAACAATGAAATTGTATCTACATCTGCATTATCTAATTTTACTGCATTAACAAAATTAGATTTATCTTATAATTTAATAACAGATGTTTCTGGAATTTCTAGTTTAAAAGAATTAACAGAATTAAATTTAAATGATAATAAGATTACAAACATAAATTCAATTACGAAATTAGATAAGTTATCTAAATTAAACTTACAAAACAATAAAATATCAAGCATTTCCAAAATAGAATTGACAGGTTTAAAAGATTTAAATTTAAAAAATAATCAATTAGAAACTATAGAAAATATTCCTTCATTAAGTAATTTACAAACATTAGATATATCTTATAATAAAATTAAAAATATTCCTGAATTTTTTGCAAATACAATAAATAATAATATAATACAAAATTTAAAAATGAATAATCAAAATATTTCTTTATCTATTGGAACTCAAGAAGTAGATCTTTCTAAAAATAGTGATTATAGCAATTTATTATTCTTTGCATATTTTTATAATAGTGATTTAGACCCAATTGTTGAAAATGGTCGTTTGGATTCTGAAAATTTAAAATTTAAAATTTTAGATATTGATAAAGTTGGAAAGATAAATATTAAAGATGGCGTATTTAAAAATTCTGTTATATCTGTATCTTATAATGGAAGTAAAGGTGTACAAAATTCAGATAATAATGAAACTAATAATGATCAACAAGCACAAAATTCTAATGCTCAACAAACACCAACAGAACAACAAGTTGAGCAAGCACAACAAACACAACAAGCACAACAAGCTCAAGCTCAACAACCAGCTCAAAGTGCTCAAAAATCTGATGGAACTACAGCTACTGGAAAAATGCCATATACAGGTATAACTAGTCAAATTATAAGTATTACAGTTTTATTAGTTCTTTTAGCAATAATAGTAGGTTATACTGTATATCAAAATAAAAAAAATTTAAAAAAATAATTAAATAAAATAATGAGGTAGAAGCCTAAATTATAAAATGATTTAGGCTTTTGAATTATAAAAATATATAGTTAAATTTTAATATATTAAGGAGTTTTACATGAGAAAAAGAATTAGAGCTAATTCTAATTTAAAACAAGATAAATTAAATAAGAAAAATTCTAATAGTAAAATTAACTATAACACAACTAAAAAGTCAAGAAAAAATAATGAAAAATCTAAAAATATACAGTATCGAATTAATTCAAAAGGAGAAAAAAGGAAAATTATTTTTTCAATTCCTTTAGTATCTCTTATATGTTTTGTTATTATAATATATTTGTTAAGTGTAGAAATATATTCAAATTATAATGTAGTTGATATGAATGATGTTATAGTAAATTTTAATGTTCAATTATCAAAAGGAATTGTAGAAGATTTAGATAATCATGTGGTAAATACTATATTATGGGATTTTAGTAATGATTATGATAGTGAAGATTTTAATGATGATAATAATGAACCAATTGAAAACCCTACATATATAGATAGTGAACTTACAAAGCTTCGTGTAGATGATGATTTGTTTGTTAATTCTGTTAAAGATGTAGGTGTTGAATCTAAAGTATTAAGTCAAAATAGTTATGTAACATCATCAGGAGAAAAATATCATATTATAGCTAATTTAAATATTCCTAGTTTAGGTATAAATTATCCAGTATTATCTAGTACGTCTAACGATTTACTAAAAATTTCTTTAACAAAATATTGGGGAGCAGATCCTAATCAAAAAGGTAATATGGTAGTATTAGGACATAATTATGAGTCTAAGAAATTTTTTAGCAAACTTCCTAAAATAAAAGTTGGAGCTAAGATAGAAATAACAGATTTATCTAGTAAAACTTTAACATATACAGTTTACGATACGCAAATAATTAATCCATATGATAATTCATGCACAAGTCAGCTTACAAATGGATATACTGAAGTTACTTTAATAACATGTTATAATAGAGATGCAAATAGATTTGTTGTAAAAGCTAGAGCTGATTAAAAATATAGTAAAAAAGGCTATTATACTTTGAGTGTAATAGCCTTTTTAGATTTAATTCTATTGACTTTAATTTGATAAGATTATATAATTTAACGAGTAAATAAAAGGGGGCCTAAATAATGGATAGTAAAGATTTAGCAAATTTAATTTTTCCTAATGTAAAAGGTGTAGAATATTATGAAAATAAATATCCTCAAAGAAATTTAAAAGAAGGAGCTCAAGTCGTTAGATATGCACCTAGTCCTACAGGTTTTGTTCATATAGGAGGTTTATATCAGAGTTTAATAGCAAAAAAAATAGCCAAACAAACAGATGGTGTTTTTTTTGTAAGAATAGAAGATACAGATCAAAAAAGAGAAGTTGAAAATGGCGTAGAAGGAATTTTGAAAGCATTAGATGATTATGATGTATCTCCTGATGAAACAATTGGAAAAGGAGAATATGGTCCATATCTTCAAAGTGAAAGAAAAGATATATATGAGTCTTATGCAAAAAAATTATTAGAAGAAGGTAAAGCTTATCCATGTTTCTGTAGTACAGAAGAATTAGATAAAATCAGGGCTGATCAAGAATCTGCAAAAGAAAGAACTGGATATTATGGAAAATGGGCAAAATATAGAAATATGCCTATAGATATGGCAATAGAAAAAATAAAAAATGGAGATCCTTATATAATAAGATTAAAATCTCCAGGAAATCCAGATAAAAAAATAAAACACAAAGATGTAATAAAAGGCAATATTGATATGCCAGAAAATGATCAAGATATAGTTATAATAAAATCAGATGGTCTTCCAACATATCATTTTGCACATGTAATAGATGATCACTTAATGGGAACAACTTTAGTTACTCGTGGAGATGAATGGGTAGCATCTGTTCCACTTCATTTACAACTTTTTTATGTTTTAGGATTTAAAGCTCCAAAATATGCTCATACAGCAGCATTAATGAAACAGGAAGATGGAGGTAAAAGAAAATTAAGTAAAAGAAAAGATCCTGAAGCAGCTGTAAGCTATTATAAAGAAGAAGGTATACCAAAAGATTCTGTTAATGAATATTTAATGAATATAGCAAATTCAAATTTTGAAATTTGGAGAAAGCAAAATCCTGATAAATCACTTTATGATTTTCCATTTGATATGAAAAAAATGGGAGTATCTGGAGCATTATTTGATATGGTAAAAATGCTAGATGTTTCTAAAAATGTTATATCTAGATATTCTGCAGATGAAGTATATAATTTAGCTTATTCATGGGCAAAGGAATATGATAAAGAGCTTTTAGAAATGTTAGAGGATAAAGAGTATTCTTTAAAAGTTTTAGGAATTGAAAGAGGAAATCAAAAGCCTAGAAAAGATATAGCAAAATGGTCTGATTTAAAATATATTATTAGTTATATGTATGATGATAAATTTGAAGCATCTAGTGAAGAATATGATTATCAAAAAATAAATGATAAAGAAGAAATTGAAAAAATTGTTAAATTGTATTTTGAAAAATATTATGATGAAAATGATGATAAAGAAACTTGGTTTAATAAAATAAAAGATTTAGCAGAAGAACTTGGATACGCTAGAGAAGTAAAAGAATATAAAGCAAATCCAGATAAATACAAAGGCCATGTTGGAGATATAAGTACTGTTCTAAGAGTAAAATTAACCAGAAGAAGTCAAACACCAGATTTGTTTGAAATTATGAAGATTATTGGTAAAGAGAGATTGCTTAAAAGAGCATAATAACTTATAATTTTTAATGAATAATGAATAATGAATAATGAATAGTGAATAATGAATAATTTATTATTAAAAATTCATAATTCATAATTTATTATTCATTATTCACTATTCACTATTCATTATTTATAGTATGGAGGTATTATGGACTACAATATCGGTGATATAGTCAAAACCAAAAAGCCACACCCTTGTGGAAGTAGGGAGTGGGAGATAACTAGAATTGGTGTAGATTTTAAATTAAAGTGTACAAAATGTGAACATGTAATTATGGTAAATAGAGAAAAAGCTTTAAAAATGATAGTTAGTAAAGTTAATTAATTGAAAAAATAAATTTATGTAAAATATCTTGAATTGTTAAAAATATTATGCTAAAATAATAAACATAAAAACGATTGATTAAGAACTAAGTAGTAAATAAAATTTATTTAGAGAGTTTGTGGTTGGTGGAAACAAATTAAATTTATTTATGAAATCTACTCTTAAGAGTTCCTATTAAAATTAGGCCGAGTTGTTACAGGTTATAGTAATATAATGAGAAATAAAAAAGGTGGTACCGCGATTGTTAATCGCCCTTGAGCTAAACAAAAAGCTCAAGGGCTTTTTGTTTGTTGAAAAGAAATTTAACAAATAAAAGGAGGTTTTGATTATGAAAAAAGTAGTTATTGGAAAAGTTTATAGACATTTTAAAGGTAATTATTATTTTGTAGAAAATGTAGCTTATGATTCGGAAAATCAAGAAAGAATGGTGGTATATAAACCACTTTATGATAGAGAAGATGGTAAATATATTTGGGTTAGACCAGAAAAAATGTTTTTAGAAGAAATACCAGAAAGACCAGATAATGTAACTGGTCAAAAACATAGATTTGAATTATGTGAGGATTTTAGAAATAATTATTTAGAATAAAAGAAGGGATGTTTTGTTATGATAGATATAAAATTTTTAAGAGAAAATCCAGATGTTGTAAGAGAAAATATTAAAAAGAAATTTCAAGATCATAAATTAGTTTTAGTTGATGAAGTCTTAGAGCTTGATGCTAAAAATAAAGAAGTAAAATTAAAAGGTGATGACCTTAGAAATAAAAGAAAAACTTTAAGTAGCGAAATTGGAAACTTAATGAGAAATGGTCAAAAAGATGAAGCAGAAAAAATAAAAGAAGAAGTTAATAAAATAAATGAAGAGCTTGTAGAAAATGAAAAATTAGAAAATGAATATGCAGAAGAAATAAGAGCAAGAATGATGAAAATTCCAAATATCATTCATGAATCAGTTCCTATAGGAAAAGATGATAGCCAAAATGTTGAAGTAAAAAAATATGGTGAGCCAAAAGTTCCAGATTATGAAATTCCATATCATGCAGATATTATGGAAAGCTTAAGTGGAATTGATTTAGATTCAGCAAGAAGAGTAGCTGGAAATGGTTTTTATTATTTAGTTGGCGATATTGCTAGACTTCATTCTGCAATAATTTCTTATGCTAGAGATTTTATGATAAATAAAGGTTTCACATATTGCGTTCCTCCATTTATGATTAGATCTGATGTTGTAACAGGTGTTATGAGTTTTGAAGAGATGGATGCAATGATGTATAAAATAGAAGGAGAAGACTTATATTTAATAGGTACTTCAGAACATTCTATGATAGGAAAATTCAAAGATCAAATTCTTAAAAAAGAGAATTTACCATATACAATGACTTCATATTCTCCATGTTTTAGAAAAGAAAAGGGAGCTCATGGAATAGAAGAAAGAGGAGTATATAGAATCCATCAATTTGAAAAACAAGAAATGATTGTTATTTGTGAGCCAGAAGAAAGCTATGAATGGTATGATAAAATGTGGAATTACACAGTTGAATTATTTAGAAGTTTAGATATTCCAGTTAGAACATTAGAATGTTGTAGTGGTGATTTAGCTGATTTAAAAGCAAAGAGTGTTGATGTTGAAGCGTGGAGTCCTAGACAGAAAAAATATTTTGAAGTAGGAAGCTGTTCAAATTTAACAGATGCTCAAAGTAGAAGACTTGGTATTAGAGTAAAAGGTGAAAAAGGAAATTATCTTCCTCATACTTTAAATAATACAGTTGTTGCACCACCTAGAATGTTAATTGCATTTTTAGAAAATCACTATAATGAAGATGGAAGTATAGATATACCAGAAGTATTATGGCCATATATGGGTGGAACAAAGAAACTTGTGAAAAAGTAGAAAATTGTATTGACAAAATAAATTATAATATTGTATACTAATTATAGTTATTATTTGATTTTTTAGTTTTTTGCAAAAAAATAAAAAAATAGGTAGTGTCGCATGCACTACCTATTTTTATTAAATAAAGTAGCTAAAAATATCTAAAATATTTTTTACTATAGAAGTTATAATATGTAATTTTTTGAAAAAGCAAACTTTATTTCCACTCTTATGTGAGTTTTTAGTTTTTTGCATTTTATCACCTCCTTTCAATAGGGTGAAATAAATGCTTTTTTCTATTTTTGGAAGAAAATTACTTAAGAACTAAGTAATCTAAAGATTATAATGCTTGAATTATAGCATGGTTTATAGTATAATGCAATAAAATAAAAAAAATAGGTGAGAAAAAATGATAGTAAAAAATCCAAAATTTGAAATATCTGCAGTAAGTGAAAAACAGTATCCAAAATCTGATTTACCAGAAATTGTTTTAGTAGGAAAATCTAATGTTGGAAAATCTTCTTTTGTAAATACAATGATAAATAGAAAAAATTTAGCTAGAACTAGTAACACTCCTGGAAAAACTCGTCAAATTAACTTTTATAATATAGATGATAAATTTTATTTTGTAGATTTACCAGGATATGGATATAGTAAAATGTCTAAAAAGGAGCAAATTATTTCTGGAAAATTTATAGAAGATTATTTATCAAAAAGAAATAATATATCACTTATAATTTTAGTATTAGATATAAGACATAAACCTACTGAAGATGATTTTCTTATGTATGAATATATATTAAAAACTAATTTGCCTTTTGTAGTAGTAACAAACAAAGCAGACAAAATTGCTGTAACTAAAGTAGATGAAGCAGTAAATGTTATAAAAGATTATTTGGGAATATCATATAGCCCTATTTATCCATTTTCTGCTGAAAGGAAAATTTATACAGAAAAAATTTGGGAAGAAATAGAAAAATTTTTATAATAAAATAATGGAAATTGCATAAAATAAGTCAGAATTATTAAATAGATTATGTGGATTTTTATAGAAACATATAAAAATAGAAAGGCTGGCTTATTTTTTTATGGATAAAAATTATGTAAAAGAAAAAAAGATTATTGATCAAAGTAAAATAGAAAAAGAAAATGAGTTAAAATCAAGTATAATGGCAAGTAAAAGGAATCTAATGAATATGCATAATAATTTGAATTTAGCAGAAGGAGAACTGGTAGATTATTATATTTATATGATTAAAGCTGAAGAGGCAAAGTACGATTATTTGATTAGAAAAGTGAAAAATAGTGAGTTATCTTAATTTTAACAAGAATCCCCATTCTATAACGAATGGGGATTCTTCAAAAAAAATTATTCAACAGTAACAGATTTAGCTAAGTTTCTAGGCTTATCAACATCTAATCCTTTTTCTTTTGAAATATAATAAGCCAAAAGTTGAAGTGGTATAACAGACAAAATAGGAGAGATGTAAGGATTGGTTGATGGTATATTTACAATTTTATAAAAATTATTTGCTGGTAAATTTTGATTTGTAACAATAATAGTTTTCGCACCTCTAGTTATAACTTCTTGAATGTTACTAATAGATTTTTCTATTAATTTTTCATCAGTAATAATTGATACAACAGAAATTCCATCTTCTATTAAAGCAATAGGTCCATGTTTTAATTCACCAGAAGCATAAGCATCTGAATGAATATAAGAAATTTCTTTTAATTTAAGTGAACCTTCAAGAGAAGCTGGATAATCTATTCCACGACCTATGAAAAATACATCTTTTTCTTTATATATTTTTTTAGATAATTCTTTAATATCATCATTTACTTGTAAAACTTCATCAACTTTATTTGGTAGATCTAAAATATCTTTTTTCAAAATTTTAATATCAGGATTATTTATTTCTAATGTTTCTGCAAAATATATAGCTAAAATTGAAAGAAGTGTTACTTGAGCAGTATAAGCTTTTGTAGAAGCAACTGCAATTTCAGGACCAGCATGAGTATATATTGAAAAATCTGCTTCTCTAGTAATAGAACTTCCTATAACATTAGAAATAGCAATTGTTTTACAATTTTTTTCTTTAGCAAGTTTTAATGCAGCAATTGTATCTGCAGTTTCTCCAGATTGACTAATATATAAGCATAAAGTTTTTTCGTCTATTAAAGGATCTCTATATCTAAATTCAGAAGCTAAATCTACTTCGGTTTGAATTTTACAAATACTTTCGAAAATCTTTTTTGTAGCAAGACCAGCATGCATAGCAGTGCCACAAGCAACAATGAAAATTTTATTTATATTTTTTAAATATTCTTTAGAAAGTTCTAATCCTTCAATTTGTACTTTATCTTTAGATAGTGTAGAAGAGATAGTTGCTTTAATTGAATTTGGTTGTTCATAAATTTCTTTTAACATAAAATCTTCATATCCGTTTTTTTGTGCACTATCAGCAGACCAATCAATTAATTTAATATCTTTTTTTATATTTTTTAAATTAGAATTATAAAATTTTATATCATCTTGCTGTATAACAGCCATATCTAAATCATCTAAAAAATAAAATTCTTTTGTTTTATCTAAATATGCAGGTGTATCAGAACTAATAAAAAATTCGTCTTTTCCCTTTCCAATAACTAAAGGGCTATCTTTTCTAGTTACAATAATTTTATTAGCTTCATCTTTGCATAAAATAGATAAAGCAAAGCTTCCTTTTAAATCTTTAATAGCTAAAGAAACAGAATGAATGAAATCATTTCCTTTAGAATAATAAAAATGTATAAGATTAGGAATAACTTCTGTATCTGTTTGAGATAAAAATTTGTATCCTTTTTCTATAAGCATATTTCTAAGTTCAGAATAATTTTCTATAATACCATTATGTACTACAGCAAATGTTTTTGAATTATCAAGATGAGGATGTGAATTTTCATCAGATGGTTTTCCATGAGTAGCCCAACGAGTATGAGCAATTCCAATTGTTCCATTTAAATTTTCATTTTCGGTTTTTTCAAATAGAGTTTTTACTCTACCTTTAGTTTTTATTAATTTAATATCATTGTTTTCTAAAATAGATATACCAGCTGAGTCATAACCACGATATTCTAAATTTGAAAGCCCATTTATTAAAATAGGGTGAGCTTTTTTTTGCCCTATGTAGCCAACAATACCACACATAATAAAATCTCCTTTTTATCTTAATATAATATTGTATGATAAAAAGCTTACTAATATTACATTTGTTATAATATTTCTATTATTTTTTTATAATATCTTATGACAGTAAGATGCCATGAAGTATCCGCCGAATCTTTCGATAAACTTCATCCTCGTCACCTAAAAATAGGCCTGGCGCTTTTAAAATTTTTTTCAATTATCATACAATATATCTATAATATAACAAATTTAGACATTTTGCAATAAAAATTTTTTAAATAATATCCAAGAGGCACAGTAATTTTTAGAAATTTTTTGTTATTTTAGCAAAATATAGAAAAAAATAAATATTATGATAAAATAATTATCGATTACAAAAATGAATTTTTTGTTCTTTTAAAAAATTTCTAGAATAAAATTTTTTAGGAGGATTTTTATGAAGGAATATATAGTAAGAATTTCTGTAGTATGTTGTTTATTAGTGGTATTAGTTGCAGGATTTGCTTTAGCAACAACCACAAATGCAGATAGTTTAAGTAATGAAAAACTAGCATGGGGATTTAGAAGAGGTAAAAATAATGAGCAACCTGTATTAGATGTAGAAAGTTTAAAAACATTGCAAGAATATAATGGATATAGTATGGGAAACAAAGATTCAAAAAAAGTTTATATAACTTTTGATGCTGGATATGAAGCAGGATATACAGAAAAAATATTAGAAACATTAAAGAAAAATAATGTAACAGCAACATTTTTTATAACAGCACATTATTTAAATACAGCTGAAGATTTAGTAATGAAAATGATAAAGAATGGAAATATAGTAGGTAATCATACTGTAAATCACAAATGCTTAGTTGATTTAAGTGATGAAGAAATAAAAAAAGAGATAATGGATTTGCATACTGCAGTTTTAGAAAAAACAGGTTATGAAATGACTTATTTTAGACCGCCAAAGGGTGAATTTAGTGCAAGAGTTTTAAATGATGTTCAAAATTTGTGCTATAAAACTGTATTATGGTCAAATGCTTATGATGATTGGGATGCTTCAAATCAAGGTAGAGTTGAATATGGTAAAAGAAAAATTTTAGATAATTTACATAATGGTTGTATTATTTTGCTTCATTCAACATCAGAAGATAATATGAATATGCTTGATGATCTTATAAAAAGTATTAAAGAAAAAGGCTATGAAATTAGTTCTTTAAAAGATTTTGAATAATTTTATTGTTAAAAGAGCGTAGAAAATTGATCTATGCTCTTTTGCCTAATTTGCCAAAATTTCCATAAAATTTTATTGAAATAAAAATTATTTATATATATAATATGTTTAAATTTAAATTAAAATAGGAAAAATAAAATTTATATACATATTTTTAATTAGGAGTTTTAATGTGAAAAATAAGTTTAAATTTACAGTTTTATTTTTTACTATTTTAATAAATTTTAATAATATTATTTTTGCAAATAGTAATAATATATCTAAAGTAAATTTCGAAGCAAAAATTAATGATGATAGTTCTGTAAGTGTTACTGAAATTTGGAAAGGTAATTTTTATATTGGAACAGAACTATATAATTTTTATGAAAATTTGAAATTGGATGATATAAAAGAATTTTGTGTTATTGAAGATGGAGTTAAATTTCAAAATAAAGATAACTGGGAGGTTACTGCTTCAAAAGATGAAAAAAACAAGAAATCATCAATAATACAAACAGAAGATGGAATTGAGTTTACTTGGGGAATTGGCAATTTTGGATATCATCAATATAAACTTAAATATAGATTAAATAATGTTTTTAAAAATAATGAATTAGATTTGAAAATATTAAATATTAACTATATTAATATACAAGAAGCAGAAATTAAAATTAACGGAAATTTTAGTGAAAATGCTTTTGCTAGTTTAAATAATTGTGTAGGAACTATAAATTTAAAGCAGAATCAAGCAATTTATAAAATAAATGATTTTAATGATTATATAGATATATATTTAAATTATGATGGAATAGATAATAGTCAAAAAAATAATAATTTAATTAAAATAAAATCAAAAAATAGAAAAAAATTATTCTTTATATTAAAAAGTTGTATTTTTGTATTACTTTTTTTAATAATTTTTGTGATATTTATAATAGTTTTTGGTTTTAGAAAAAAAGAAGTATACGAATTTAAGCCTTTTTAAATAAAAATATATAGAATTAAGTTTAAAATTAAATTCTTTTCTAACTTGATTGCATTAAGGGAGGGTTGAGATTAGATATGGATATTTCTAATTTAACAGATAAAGCAAAAGAAACAATAAGTTTATCTAGTAGTCTTGCTATTCAAAATAAGAATGCGGAAATTGATATTTGGCATCTTTTACTAGCAATGGCTCAAAGAGAAAAAGATGTTGTATTTCAGTTATTTCAAAAAATGGAAATTGATGTAACAAATTTAAAATTAAAATTACAAGAACAAATAGATAATATTCCAAAAGCATCTAACCAATTTGCTATTCGTTTTTCGAAGGCTGTAGAAATGGGATTAGATTCTTCTGAAAGATATGTAAAACTATTAAAAGAGCAATACATATCAACAGAGCATCTTTTTCTTGGAATTTTAGATAAAGCTCCAGATAGTGCTAAAAAAACATTAAAATCATTAGGAATAGAAAAAAGAAAAGTATTTAGTGATTTAAAAGATATTAAAGGAATAAGAATAAAAATAGACGAAGATGATACTGAAGATTCAGATGTTTTAGAAAGATATGGAAAAGATTTAACAGCTTTAGCAAGACAAAATAGATTAGAACCAGTAATAGGTAGAGATGAAGAAATTAGAAATGTAATTAGAATATTAACTAGAAAAACAAAAAATAATCCATGTTTAATAGGAGAGCCTGGTGTTGGAAAAACAGCTATAATTGAAGGATTAGCCCAAAGAATTGTAAGAGGAGATGTTCCTACTAGTTTAAAAGGAAAAACTATTTTCTCTTTAGATTTAGGTTTACTTATAGCTGGAGCGAAATATAGAGGAGAGTTTGAAGAACGTTTAAAAACTATATTAGATGAATTAGAATCTGCAAATGGAAAAATTTTATTATTTATAGACGAGATACATAATTTAGTTGGAGCTGGAGCATCAGAGGGAACAATGGATGCTAGTAATCTTTTAAAACCAAAACTAGCTAGAGGAGAACTTCATTGTATGGGAGCAACTACATTAGACGAATATAGAGAATACATAGAAAAAGATCCAGCTTTAGTTAGAAGATTTCAACAAGTAGTGGTTCCTGAGCCTACAGTAGAAGATGCAATTACTATTTTAAGAGGTGTTCAAGAAAAGCTAGAAATTTTTCATGGTGTAAAAATTCAAGATCAAGCATTAATTGCAGCTGTAAAATTATCCGATAGGTATATTACAGATAGATTTTTACCAGATAAAGCAATAGATTTAGTTGATGAAGCTTGTGCTATGGTTAGAACAGAAATAGAATCTATGCCAACAGAGCTTGATGATGTTTCTAGAAAAATAATGAGTTTAGAAGTAGAAGAGGCTGCAATAAAAAGGGAAGATGATGATGCTTCTCAAAAAAGACTTGCAAGTGTACAAAAAAAGCTTGAAAAATATCGTAATGATTTTCAAGATTTAAAATTGCAATGGGAAATAGAAAAAAAGAATTTAGAGAAAATCCAAAAGTTAAAATCAAAAATAGATGAAACAAATGCAGAAATTGAAAAAGCTGAGAGAAATTATGATTTAAATAAAGCTGCAGAATTAAAATATTCTACATTACCTAATTTAAAACAAGTTTTACTACAAGAAGAAAAGGAATATGAAAAAAATCAAGGTGGAAAAAAGAGTTTAATAAGAAGTAAAATTACAGAAGAAGAAATTCAAAAAATAGTTTCAAGGCTAACAGGTGTACCTGTAACCAAAATGCAAGAGGGCGAAAGATTAAAAATTTTAAATCTTGATAAAACTCTTCACGAAAATGTTGTTGGTCAAGATGAAGCTGTTACAAAAGTTTGTGAAAGTATAATTCGTTCTAGATCTGGAATAGCAAATCCAAATAGACCAATTGGTTCATTTCTATTTTTAGGGCCTACAGGTGTTGGAAAAACAGAGCTTGCAAAAACACTTGCTAGAAGTTTATTTGATGATGAAAAAAATTTAATCAGATTTGATATGTCTGAGTATATGGAAAAATTTAGTGTTACAAGGCTTATTGGAGCTCCACCAGGGTATGTAGGATATGAAGAAGGAGGACAACTTACAGAAGCAGTTAGAAGAAAACCATATTGTGTATGTTTATTTGATGAGGTTGAAAAAGCACATCCTGATGTATTTAATATTTTTCTTCAAATATTAGATGATGGTAGAGTTACTGATTCTCAAGGTAGACTTATTGATTTTAAAAATACAATTATAATTTTAACATCAAATTTAGGTGCTCAGTTTATATTAGATAGTATATCTAAAACTGGTAGTATATCAGATGATGCTAGAGCAAATGTAGAAAAAGCACTTCTATCTCATTTTAGACCAGAGCTTTTAAACAGACTTGATGAAAAAATTTATTTTAAAGCTTTAGAGAAAAAGCAAGTATATAATATAGTAAAAATTATGCTAAAAGATTTAAGAAAAAGAATAAAAGAAACAGGTTTTGATTTTGCAGTTGATAAAAGTGCAGTAGAATACATAGTTGAAAAAGGTTATGATATAAATTATGGAGCAAGACCTTTAAAAAGAACAATTCAAACAGATGTAGAAACATTAGTAGGAAGAAAAATAATTGCAAATGAAATTCCACCAAAATCAATTATAAAAGTATATTATAATCCTAATATAGAGGGATTAGATGTAAAATATAAAAATGCATAATTATACATAACAAAAAGTGCATTATTTTCTTATGTAAAAATAATTTTATAAAAAGCTTGCAAATTGAAGTAATAATTTATATAATACATTTACAAAAAAATGAAGGGAGTGATTCACTATGATGAATTTAACAATAACCGATAAAGAATTAAAAGCTACAGATGCAATAAAAGATTATGTAGAGAAAAAAATGCCTAGAATTGAAAAATATTTTGGAGAAGAAAATTTTGATGTTAATGTAAAAATTAAAGCAGAAAAAAATATTCAAAGTGCTGAATTTTTTATTACAGCAAAAGGTGTAAATTTTAAAGCTGTTACAGAAGGTAATGATTTATATGCTTCAATAGATAAAGATATAGATATTATTGAATCACAAATTAGAAAAGAAAAAACTAAAAAAGAAAGAGCTCAAAAAGATGGTTCTATTAAACAAATGGCAGTAAATGGTTCTAATGCTCCAACAATAGAGAATGAAATTGTAAAATATACAAATTATGAAATAAAACCAATTGCTATTGAAGATGCAAAACTTAAATTAGAAGAAAAAACAGCTGGAAGTTTATTTTATACATTTATAAATGTTGAAACTGGTAAAGTTAATGTAATTTATAAATTAAAAGATGGTTTAAATTATGGAATTGTAGAACCAGAATAAAGAATATAATATTGTTGATAATCCAAACAGAGCAAAATTTTTTGCTCTGTTTAAAATTTTTAATTTTCCAAAAATTACTTGTTTAAAAACATTTTATTTGCACATCATAATATTGTAAACATTGAAAAATGTTTAAACAACAATTGCGGAGGTGAATAAGATGGCAAGAAATTCAAGAAAAGTTGTTCCAGAAGCAATGGACTCTTTAGATAGATTCAAATATGAAGTTGCTTCAGAAGTTGGTGTTAATTTAAAAAATGGTTACAATGGTGATATTTCAGCTAAAGATGCTGGAAAAATCGGTGGTAACATGGTAAGAAAATTAATAGAACAAGCTGAAAATCAAATGTTAAATAAATAGTTTACGTTTTTATAAATTCAATAAAAATTAAATTTATAGGACGCATCTTAATATCATTTTTTTATGATTTTGAGATGTGTCCTTTTTTTATTCAGTAGGAAAGTTCTCTGTAGATAGGCTGAATAAGCAAGATTAGATAACTAATTAAAATCATATCTAATTTGGTATTAAATATATTATTATAAAAATTTTTATCTCATATTGTAAAAAAATAAATTTAATGTTAACATTTTAATGGGAGATATTGACGAAAGGAATCGATTTATGTTTAAGTTAATTGCAATAGATTTAGATGGAACACTTTTAAACTCTTATGGTGAGGTTTCAGAAGCAAATAGAAAAGCTATAGAAAAATTTGCGAAAAAAGGCATATATATAGTTTTAGCTTCTGGAAGAGCAATTTCATCAGTGAAAAGTTTAGCAAGAGATCTTGGAGCTGATAAATATATGATTTCTGGGAATGGTGCTGTAGTTTTTGATTTTGAAAAAAATGAAATAATATATAATAGATTTTTAACTAAAAAGCAAGTTCTAGAAATAGCAAAAATATGTGAAGAAAATAGTATATTTTATAATGTATATTCTGAAGATGAAATAATTACAAAAGCACTAAACTATAATGTATTATTTTATCATAATGAAAATGCAAAAAAGAATGAAAAAAATAGAACTAATATAAATATAGTAGAAGATATAAAAAAATATATAGAAGCATCTAATAAAGAAAATTACTTAAAAATAACAATATGTGAAGAAAATAAGGTCGTTTTTAATAGTATTATAAGAAAAATAAAACAGATTAATGGATTAGATATTCTAGATACAGCATATATGTCTAGGAAGGTTATTAAAAATGGTACAAATAAAGTTCCTATCAGTTATTTTTATACAGAAATCACAAATGAAAATGTTAATAAATGGTCTGCAATAGATTTTTTAATTAAAAAATTAGGGATTGCTCCAAAAGATGTAATGGCTATAGGTGATAATATAAATGATAAAGAAATGATTATAAATTCAGGGCTAGGAATAATTTTAAGAAATAGTAGCCCTTTAATGAAAATTTATGCAGATGTTATAGTATCAGATAATAATTCTTCAGGAGTAGCAGAAGCACTAAATTTGTTTATTGATGATGAATAAATTACAACTATGTTACAATATTATTAAAAATATATTATAATGTTATAATTTGTTGATTTAAAAAAAAAATTGTTGTAAAATTAACAATATAAAGTTATGTAAAAAAATAGGTTTTTTATTAAGGAGGACTTTTTTATGGCTACAAATCCGATGAAAAGAAGAGAACATAATGCTTTTTTAATTGGTCTTATAATAGGTTTAATTTTGGTTATAGTAGTAGGTTTTATTATGCACGCAAAAAATAGCTCAATCCAAAAAAAATATGATGAATATGTTGAAGCTCAAGAGGAAAAACAAATGAAGGTTGTTGTAGCAACTCAACCTATACAATCAGGAAATATAATAACAGAAGATGATGTAGAGATAGCTACAGTTATGGTAGGTATGAGTAAAAAAGATTGTTATGTTAAGGTTTCAGATTTATTAGAAGAAGATGATGAAGAAAATGGTGATACATTTAACTTAGAAATGTCATCAAAATTTGATATACCAAAAGGTACTATTATTACAAAAGATATGGTTCAAGAGGATAGTGATAAAATACAAGATGATACAAGATTAAGAGAATATAATTCTATTGTTTTACCATCTGACCTAAAACAAGGAGATATTATTGATATAAGATTAAGCTTTTCTTCAGGACAAGATTATATAGTTTTATCAAAGAAAAAAGTTTTAAAAACAGATGAAACTACAGTATGGTTTAATATGAGTGAAGCTGAAATGTTAATATTAAATAGTGCTATGGTTGAAGCTTGGACTATTCAAGGTAGTAAATTATATGCAGTAAAATATGCTGAAGCTGGAATTCAAAAATCAGCAATAGTTACATATCAACCAAGAGCTGAAGTTACAACTTTAATCGAATCAAATCCAAATATTGTTGATGATGCAGCTACGGCTCTTGCAAATGAATGGGAAAATGCTAATGCAGCAAGCTTTAGAGAAACCTATATAGATGCACAAATGCAACAATATGTAGATGATATAGATAGTGCAGCAGAATCTGGTTGGACAGAAGAAACATCTAACATAAGAGCACATAGAAGTGAATATATTGAATCATTAGGAGAAGATTAATAGTTAATTTAGGAGGTTAGAATGGAAAAAGTTGCTTTTATTGGTGGGTATGACAAAATTGATATGATTTTTTATGTAGCAAAAATTTTAACTATTCTAGGAAAAAAGGTTATAATTGTAGATGGTACAATTGCTCAAAAAGCAAGATATTTAATTCCAACTCTAACACCTACATTAACATATATTACTACAAATGATAGTGTTGATTTTGCTATAGGTTTTGATTCTATTGAAAAATTAAATGGCTATATTGAAGCAGAAGGAAATACATCTTATGATTATATGTTTTTTGATATAGATTCAAAATCTAGATATAGAGCTTTTAAATTAATGCCAGAAAATAGACATTATCTTACAACAAGCTTTGATGTATATTCATTAAGAAAAGCTGTAGAAGTATTAAAAGCAATAGAAATGAAAACTGCAATTACAAAAGTATATTTTTCAAGAACAATAACAGATGATAAAGATAGATATTTAAGAATGTTAATAAATGGATGTAATGTTGCACTTAGAAAAGAGCCTATTGTATTTCCAACAGATGTAGCAGATATAGAAGCTATACAAAAAAATCAAAGAGATAATATGATTAGGTTTAAAGGTCTATCTGCAAAATACTTATTTGGAATAATGTATATAGCAGAAGAAATTTCTGGAGAATCTTCTGGAAATATAAAAAGAGCAATAAAGCAATTTAATAGATAAAAATGAAAGGGTAGTTAATAAATGGCAATTGTAACTTTTTGGAGTGATAGTCCAAAAGATACAGCTCAATCATCATCTGCGTTAGCAATTGCTACGCATTTAGCAATGGAAAAAAATATGAAGATGTTACTTATTGATGCTAATTTTTCAGATGAGACAATTACAAGAGCGTATTGGAGACCACAAAAAGAAAGTAGATTTTTTAAAGAATTGAATAGAGGAAAAGTAGATATTGCTTCTGGTGCTGATGGATTAGTTAGTGCGATTGCTAGTAATAAAATTACGCCAGAAATAATAGCTAATTTTACAAAAGTTGTTTTTAAAAATAGATTAGATATTCTACCAGGGCTTAGAACAAAATCACCTACAGAATTTGAAAAATCATTAGTTTATTATAAAGATTTATTAACTAATGCAAATAAATTCTATGATATAGTTTTTGTAGATTTACAAAAAACATCAGAAAAGCCTACTGTTAGAGCTTTATTAGATGTATCGTCAATAATAATGTATACAATGACACCAAATTTACTTTTAATAGATAAATATATAGAATCTTTAAAACAATATGCTTTTTTACAAAAGAATAATGTAATTCCATTGTTAGGAAGAAGTGATGAACTTTCAAAATATAATCCAAAAAATGTTGCAAAAAGAATAGGAGAAAGAGGAGGAATGGCTTTTGTTCCATATAATATTAGATATGCTGAATCAACTTATGAAGGAAGCATTTCACAATATTTCGGAAATTTAAAAACATCTTCTTACGGTCCAGAGCAAGCTATTTTTGTAGAAGGATTAAATACAGCTATAGATAAAATATTATATAAAATAGAAGAGTTACAAATAAGATAAAGTCCTAAGGAGGATACATACATGTTTGGTAATTATGTACTTATATTTGTTATTGTAGCATTACTTATTACTGTTGTAATGTATAAAATTAAACAAAATAAGGAAGAAGAAGTTAAGGCAATAGAAGTTGATGATAAAACATATACTCTTGACAAAATGGTTAAATTTGTTAAGAAAAGACTAGATGAAATAACGAAAATCAATTTATATGATATAGGCCTTTCAGAAGAAGAACTTAATAGAAGAAAAAGTAAAAAATACGAATTGAAGAAAGCTTTAAAAGGTTGTACGTATGGTGATGTTAATGATAAAAAATATGTTAAAGAACTTATATATGATCTTTTATCCAAAGAATATGGAGTAGATGAAACCAACATATCTAAAGCAATACCATTTGATACACCATCTCTTCTTACGCCTCAAGATAAATTTGATATTATAATACATGAATATAAAAAGAATTTTGCATATGAAGCATTAACAGAAATGATAAAAAAGTATAATCTAGCTGTATTAAAATATGTTTCAGGTGATTCAAAACCATGTTATGTTATAACACCTGATGAAATTAGCGATATTTATGAACAAGAAAATTTTGAACTAGCTTTTAACGATAAATTAGAAGTTGTAGTTCAAAGAATATATCAACAATACAAAGGATATAGTAGTATTGATGAAGTTAGAGATATGAATATAGATGGTGTATCTGGTGGAGTATCTGGTCTTCCAGAAAGTTTTTTAAGCCAAGTTGCACAAACTGATAGTGATTATTTAAAACAAGCTTTAGAAGCTAAGGTTCCTAGAGCATGTGATTCAATATGGATATTCTTCCAAGGTAAATCAATAAGACTTGCTTTCTTATCATTTGGTTCTGAAAGTGAGCTTAAGAGAGTATGTCAAAATATATACAAATATAATAATCCAGGACAATTATCTGATACAAACGGATATAAAATCAATGAAATGAAAGATGGTTCCCGTGTCGTTGTTGTTAGACCTAGTATGTCTGAAACATGGGCATTCTTCGTAAGAAAGTTTGACGTAAAAAGAGCAACACTTGAACAAATAGTTAAATTTGATGGTAAAGAAGAAACAATCGAATTATTAAAATATCTTGTAAAAGGTGCAAGAATTATTGCTCTTACAGGAGAGCAAGGTTGCCGGAAAAACAACAATGCTTATGGCAATGATTGAAAATATTTATGAAACTATGAACCTACGTATTACAGAAACTGCATTCGAGCTTCACTTAAGAAAAATTTATCCAACAAGAAATATTTTGTCAATGCGTGAAACTGAAACAATAGCTGGTCAAGAGTGTTTGGACGTTCAGAAAAAGACTGATGGTTCTGTTAACATCATAGGTGAGGTTGCAACAGATCCCGTTGCATCTTGGATGATTCAATCTGCACAGGTTGCATCTAAATTTACATTATTTACTCACCATGCTAAAACATTTCCAAACTTAGTTACTGCTCTTCGTAACTCAATGTTAAGAGCAGGAACATTTAAAGATGAAAGAACAGCAGAAGAACAAGTTGTACAAGTTTTAAACTTTGATATTCATTTAGTAAAAGACTTTAGAGGTAGAAGATACATAGAAAGAATTACAGAATGTATACCAGTAGAAGAGAAAAATGAGTATACATTTGATCATAGAAAAGAAAAAACATTAGAAGGAAAATTTGATAAATTTTTTGATAATGCAACAATATTCTTTTCAAAAACAACAAATAGAGAATTATACCATTATAGAAACATATTAGAATTTGTTGATGATTCTTATGTTTTAGTAAATCCAATTTCTGAAAACAATATAAAAGAAATGAGAAATAATATGGAAGAAACAGATGCAATAGCTTTTGATAAATTCTTAGAAAGAAATTGGGGAATAAAATCTCAGGCAGTAAAGGTATATGATGAAGATGGAAAAGAGATTATGCCAGAAATGCCAAAAATGGTTCAAAAAATAGAAGCTGTACCAGAGAATTTACCAGGAAAAATTCAAAATAAATTAGTCCAAAAAATGGGAGAAGCAAAAACAAAAATTAAAGAAGATATTGATGAATTTTCTTCTAATGATATGGATATGGATTTTGATAAACCAGAACCAGAAAATAAGAAAAAATTAAAATCAGAAAAAGCAAAAACTGAAAATAAAGTAGCACCAAAAAAAGTACAAGCAAAATCTGAAAAAGAAGAAAAAAATGATATAGAAGATATAGAATATATAGATCCATATAAAGATTTATTTATGGATTTGGATGAAGAAGACATAATGAATAAAAAGTCAAAAAGAAGAAATTCACTATTACAAGGGGCAGAAGAAAATAATGATAATAATAACAACAATGATGATGATGGTGATGAGGGTTTTGATTTATAAAAGAATTTTAACAAAGGAGGTGTATGCTTTTTAATATGGATATTAATGTATTAAAAAAGATATTTGTTGGAGCAATTATAGCTTTTATAGCACTTATTCTTTTTGCAATTTCCTTAAATAAAAAAGCTAAAAAAAGAAATAGTCAATTTGTACAACAAGTTGAAGACTCAAAAAGCGGACTATTTAATATGGAAATTGTGTATCAAAAGTTTTATATAAGAGCAGCTAAAATTCCATTATTAAGAAGATATGTTTTCAAACTTAGAAGAAGACTTGAAGTAATAAATATTGAAGATGAATTTTTAACTAGAAAACAAACCTCTCAAATTTTAATAAAATCACTTTTAGTTATAATTCCTTTAACAGTTTTAGTTTTTCTAGCAAGTTCTGGAAATTTAGTATTAAGATTTTCACTTATACTTTTTGAATTTTTCTTTATAGAATCTTTAATAGAAGGTTATGTTGATAAAGTAGATAATAAATTATTAAGACAACAAATAGATTTTTTTGCTGAAATACGTCATGCTTTTCATGAATTTAATATGGTTGAAGAAGCAATATATGATGTTGCACAAAATGATGAATTAGAAGTATCTAGACAAGCTGAAAAAATATATGAAATTTTAATATCTGACGATCCAGAAACAGAACTTGAAAAATATTATGATGTTGCACCAAATCCATTCTTAAAAGAGTTTGCAGGAGTATCTTATCTTACAAAAGAATTTGGAGATAGAAAAGATAAAGATGGAGCATCACTTTATTTAAAAAATTTAAATAATATAACTCAAGAAATGCAAATAGAAATTTTAAAAAGAGATAAATTAGATTATGTATTTCAAAGTTTATCTTTAATAGCTGCAGCTCCAGTTTTAGCTTTAGATTTAATTAGATCTTGGGCTGTAGGACAATTCTCATTTACTACAAGTTTTTACTATGGAGTAGGTGGGTTTTTCATGCAGATAGCTATACTTATATTAACACTTATATGTTATATGTTAGTTAGAAACTTAAAGGATAATGGAAGCACACCTGTTGTAAAAAATACAGAAAATCCATGGCAAGCAAAATTATATTCAAAGAAAATTATTAAAAAAATTGTAGATTACTTTATTCCAAAAGATGGAACAAAAGAATATAGAAAAGCAGTTCAATTATTAAAAGATGCTGCATCAAAACTAAAAATGGAATGGTTCTATGTAAATAAATTAGCTACAACTGTTGTAACATTTTTTGTAACCTTTTTGATATTTATATATGCACATCATTTAACTATTTATTACATATATAATAATCCTACTACTGATTATAACTTAATGGGAAGCTTTTCAGAAGAACAGCAGGAAGATGCAATGGCATTAACAGAGCAAGATAATTATTTCTTAGATATGTTTAAAAATGAAAAAAATGTTCAAGAAGAAGATATACAATCAGCAATGTTAGAAACAGAATATTATGCTAATGTATCAGAGGATGATTTAAAAGAAGCATCAACTAGAATTTTACAAAAATTAGAAAAAATAAATAAATCATATTTTAAATGGTATGAATTATTAATTGCAGTTGTAGTTGGGGCTATAGGATATAATGGTCCAAATTTCTTACTTATATTCCAATATAAGATGAGACAAATGGAAATGGAAAATGAAGTAATGCAATTCCAAACAATCATTTTAATGCTTATGAAGATAGAAAGAGTAAATGTTGAAATGATATTGGAATGGCTAGAAAGATATTCTAATATATTTAAAGAACCTATTTCTAGATGTGTTAACAATTATGAATCAGGACCGTGGGAGGCTTTAGAAGAATTAAAAAATGATATATCATTTAAGCAATTAATTCGTATAGTAGAAAGTTTACAAGCAGCAGTTGAACAAATACCTATTAGAGAGGCTTTTGACGAGTTAGATACAGAAAGAGCATATCACCAAGAAAAGAGAAAAGAATCAAATGAAAGATTAATAAAAACAAAATCTTTAATAGGAAAAGTTATAGGTTTTGCTCCAATGGTAATTTTATTTGTTGGATATCTAATTGGACCATTGGTATTAATAGGAATGCAAGCAATGACTACAACATTTGCTGAGATGAATGAAATGACTAAAATGTAAAGAAAGAGGATTTGATATATGGAAAATGCATCAAAAGCTTTAATTATAGTTGGTTCTCTACTAATATCTGTAGCAATACTTAGTTTATTAGTATATACCTTTAGTGGTATAGGTGGAACAGAAAAAAGAAAAGATGATCAAGCAGAATCAAAATCTTTAATGGATTTTAATGCAGAATATGAGGCTTTTAATAAAAAATTGATGTATGGTGTGGATGTAATTTCTTGTATAAATAAGGCAGTTAGTAATAATGAAACTGCTATTGATAAAAAAGATATAGATGCTTTGGTGAATGTAAAAGTAGGACTTAATTCAGATAGTTCTCTTACAGAGGAGCTTAGAATTTATAGAAAAAAGGGAAATTTTTTAGAAAAAATTTTTAAACCAGGGACTAGTTCTTCTTTGACTAGAACTGAAACAAATATAAAAAATGATATTCAAAATTTATCTAATAAAAAAATAAAAGATTTATTTACATCAATAGATTGGTCCAAAAGAAAGGTGTTAACTGGTTTTGGTGAAAATGATAAAATTTTATCATTAGTTGGAGATCAATACTTTAGTACAAATACTAATATATCAATATCAAAAGATGATGACCAAATATTAAAAGATGATGGAAAAAAAATTAATACAAGTTCTGCTTTATTAAAATTAAGTTATACACAATCTGAATATACTGAAGATATAGATTTTAATGTTGGTACAACAAATAATTATGAATATTGCATAAAATGGACTACAATAATTTCTTCTTTTAAAAAGAAAACTTTTAGATGTGAAAAGATAGAATATAATGATAATAATGGTAGAGTAAAATGTATTACATTTCAAGAAAGATAATTATAAATTATAAAACATAAAAAGAAAGGATGTTGATAAAATGGAAAATGCCAGTCAAGCCTTATTTATTGCTGCAGGTGTGCTTTTGGCTGTATTAATAATTACATTTGGAATATTTCTGTTTTCATCAGCATCTAGTGTAAGTGAAAATTATGATAGAATTATGTCTCAAACCGAAATGCAAAAATTTAATGCTCAGTTTACTAAATTTCAAACCAATACAGAATTTTCTCCAGATGGAATTGACTCTGACGAATATGGATATATAAAATACAATAATTATAATAAAGCTACAGATGTTATTTCCGCTGTTAATTTGGCATATAGTTTGAATCAAGATTATGATCATGATATTCAAGTTGGAATTCAAGTAAAAATAAAAACAGAAGATGGTATTTGGGGAATAACACCTAAAATACAAAGAAAGTTTTATGAAGAAGCTTTAAGAAATAATACTATTTGGGCAGATGACAAAGGGATTATTTATCAAATAAATGATGTTTCAAAACAAAATCAAGATGATGATTCTCTCCCAAATAATAATAAAAGAATGAATAATAATGCTTTTCTAGAAAAATATCTTAATGATTGTAAAATTTATAAAGGGAAAAATAAAATTTACAAATTATATAAATACTATTTTGAAGGAAAAGTATCATTAAATGAAGATACAGGGTTAGTAGATGAAGTTGATTTTATTTTAAATGAAAATAGCGATTTCGACTATATAAATGAAGTTGAATAAATATTTATTTTTTTATTAAAAATATTTGAAAAATCTAAAAAATCCACTAAAAGATTACTTGCAAAATGTTTTTATATATTGTATAATAGAAAAGGATAGTCTTATGAAAAGAATTGTTATTTTGATTGGTACTATTATATTAGTTGTTTTTTTGATTATTTTTAATTATTTTATACAATATCAGAATGAACAATTTGAAATAAAAAAATATAATAAAGCCTTTTTAGAATTTAATAAAGATAGCTTATTGGGAACTGATGTAACTTCAGCAATAAATAAAGCTATTGATTTAAATGAACGAAATAATATAAAGAAAAATAAATCTGAAGAATATATAGCTAATAGCGATTCTAGTATAAAAATATACATAAATTTTGATGAAGAAGGTACAACATACGCTATGGAAAAGCTATATAAAAAAGGAATGAAAGAATTTACACAATATTTTGGAGAAGTTAGATTTAAGTGCAAAAAAGTAAATTATCATAAAAATGGAAAAATATCAGAAATGTATTTTCAAGCAATAAATTACTAGATATTATAAAAGTAGGGGAGTTAAGTATGGACAACGTATCTCAAGCATTAATCATAGCTTTTGCAGTGTTTGTTTTAGTAATAGGATTGTCTTATAGTGTATATTTATTAAATGGCTTAAATTCTGTTTCAACTAATTTAATTAGAGCAAATGATAGAACTAAAGATTATCAATCAGTTAGTTTCGATTCTAGCCAAGTGGCTAGTAGAGGAAATTTATTAGAAGGCAAAGGAGATATTTCTGCTTATAGAACAAGAACTGTTTCAGTAGATGATGTTATTTCTACTATATATAGATATAATAAAGAAAATTTTTCTGTTGAAATTAGAGATTTTAATGGAACATTAAATCAAGTTTTTGATATGGAAATTGAAGGAATTGTATCATCTGGTAAAAAAATAATTACTCCTACTACAACAGATGTTTTATCTGAGGATCAAAAAGCAGAAATAGAAGCTCAAAATCAATTTAATGAAAATTATAATCAAAAATTTGAAGCGTTTCAAAATTTGTATGGAAAAGATGATCCAATATGTTTATATGGAGCTCCTTGGAAATCAGATGATTCTAGTATAAAGCAAAGAATAGATTTATATGTTTCATCACAATGCGGATATATAAATAATACTAAAGTAGATTATTCTACTAATAAAAATAATCTTAAAAGAGGATTAAAAAATATGCTACAAAATGGAGGAAAATCTACTTTTACAGAACAATTTATTCAATATGCATTTAGTGGAGAAACTATTACAGAAACTAATGGTGATGATGTTGAAACATTAACATTAGGTGCAAAACCACAAAAAAAGATAATAATTATTTATACTCAAAATAAATAAGACTAATGATAAAAGAGTAAGAACATAAAACATTTATTAATAGGAGGAAAAAATATGCATACTGATTCTTTAATAACAATAGTAGCAATTTTTATAGCAGCTATTTTAATTTTTATATTTCCATTGTTAGGTCTAGCAGGAAACACCGATAAGGTATCTCAATTATCTGTTCAATCAGCAACAGTTAAATTTGTTGATGATTCAGGAACTATAGGAAAAATTACATGGCCAAATTACAATGAATTTGTATCAAGTGTTAATGCAAATGGTGGAAAATGGGATATTCAATTAGAAGTAAAAAAAATAGATG
Organism: uncultured Clostridia bacterium; assembly: GCA_947630235.1. Taxonomy (GTDB): domain Bacteria; phylum Bacillota; class Clostridia; order TANB77; family CAG-508; genus Scatovivens. The sequence continues at coordinate 54,323 of CANRGN010000001.1, read as the reverse complement.
AAAATGTTGGTAAAAAATCTACTATGTTATCAGGTACTGTAATAGGAGAAAATGTATACTATTCAGAAAATAATGCTCAAATTTTTGCTATAATGGAAGAAGGCGGAGATGATGGAGTATACAATATGAATGAAGGAGATATTTTATCAGCAACTGTAAAACTTGATAGTTCTACTCTTTCAGATAGTCTTAGAAGTATGTTCTATTCTGTAACTGGAAATAATGCTTCTCAAACAATAGCTCAACATTCAAGAATGGTAACAGCAAATTCTGGAAATTAAAATCTTTTGCACAAAATAAAACTTTTATGCAAAGTAAAGTAGTCTTTAATATTTTAAATTTTATAAATTATACATAAAAACAAAGGAGGAATGAAGTTATGGAAAATGCTTCAAAAGCCCTAATTATAGCGGGCTCAATTTTATTATCTATTTTAATTATAGCTTTAGGTATGTACATATTTGGTCAAGCAGGTAGTTCTACAGATGCTTCTCAATTAAGTGCACTAGAAATATCAGCATTTAATGGTCAATTCGATAAATATGCAGGAAGTCAAAGAGGATCACAGATAAAAGATTTAATAAGTTCATTAATTGCGAATGCTAGATCTAATGATACAGCATCAGAAAGACCAACTGTTCTTTTTGAAGGTTTTGGAGAAGATGATGTTTCAGATGAGTTTACTAGTGATGAGATAAGCGGAAAAGGTGATGATTATATTACTAAATTACAACAAAATAGAAAAGAAATTGCTGATTCTCACAGATATAAAGTTACTATAGGTATAGATGATAATTCTGATTTAGTTAATAAAGTTACTATTAATTATAATGTAACAGCTGATGATGATGATGATGATGATGATGAATAATATTATCATAAAAATTTTATCAATGTTATGGATAAATTTAAATTTTAAATATAGCAAAAAAGGACGATTCTTTAAAAGAATCGTCCTTTTGGCTATATAAAATAAAATTATTTTTATCCAACAAAATACAATAAAAAAATACAAAAAACACTTTGCAAAAAAAGGTGTTTTTTGTATAATAGAATGTAGAGAGATTTTATCAAAAGAAAAGAGATGGAATTATGAACTTACAAGGTATATCAGTTCTATTTATAATTATATTTTTACCTATACTTATGATATCTACTTATTTTATAGAAAAAGAAATAGATACAATAAATATACAAACTTCATATGATACAAAATTAATGGATGCTACATCAGATGCTCTTTCTGCATTTGAGATAAATACAGCAAACGAAGATTTATCTACTATATCAGATTCTTTAAGAAGTATAATTGAAGCTTCAAATAGTGTATTTACTACTACACTTGCTACAAATTTAGGAATGTCAGGAGCTAATCAAAATAGTATATTGCCTTATATTCCAGCTATTGTTTATACTTTATATGATGGATATTATATTTATTCTCCAGTTCAATCTCCTAAAGTCGTTGTTGATACAGAAGGAGTATATGTTTGCGTTGGAGATGAAGGGGTTACTATTAATCATAGTAATGCTCGGTACATATGTTTATAATCCAGAATCATCAGATAAAATTGATTATAGTGATCCAGCTTTAATAAATAAAGCTGATTTTGGAAAAATATTATATTGTGCGGATGAGAATAATGATCCAAATAAAAATACTCAAATATATTGTAATACAGTACCTGGTTTTTATACTACAAGTTATATTCTAAAATCATTTATTCCATATTCAATGCAATATACAAAAGCGCCTACTATATCTAATAGTGATTGTTACGATATTACTATAAATTATACTTTAGATAATTATATTTCTGTATCAGGAACTATAAAAAAAGGTGGAAAAGAAGTATATTATACAAAATCAGGATATTTGATAAATCCTGATGAAATTAGCTTTATAAAAATAGGGGAATATAATTTATCTAATATTCAAGATTTACCTTTAAATAATGTAGATGATTATATAGATTCAACTATAGTATCAAACGTTGTATCAATTGAATTCAAAAATGGAGTTAAGATTAGTTCAGATGGTAATTCTGCAACTTCAACAGGTGTTGATGGAAATGAAATATCTGATAATATATCAGCATTAAAATATTATATAAAAGCATTTATTTTTTCTAAATGGGTTAGCGATAATTTAAGTGATTTATCAGAAAGTTATATTAATAATGATTTTAAAAATTTACAAAGTGATTTTAATATTAAACAAAGTGGCTTTAGTTTAGAAGATAATGTAAAATTATTTTATGATTATGGTGATTCTCCAATATTTTTAACAGATGGTAATTGGAATGTAGAAAATAGTGATAGTAATTTTTATGAACATAAAAGAAATGTAATACAAAATTCTATTCAGTATAATTTAAATTTAGCAATGGCTATTTATAATGCTGGAGAAGGTGATGAATATTATCAAATGCCAATATTGTCTGAAGTTGAATGGGATAAGCTTTTATCAAATGTATCTATACTAGCTTTTATGCAAGGCTTCCCTTGTGGATTAAAAACATATAGTAATTATGCGCTTGTTACTAGTACAAATAATGAAGTTATGACTAATGTAGATAGTATTTATTATATACCTATGTGTCAAAATAGCCAAGGATTATTGTCATCAGATAATATTAAACAAGATTCTGAGTTAGATACTTGCCATAGAATAGATTGTGTTGATTCTTCTTTTATTAGTGAATTAAATGATAATACGTGTACGCATTTTCAATCATTTGCATCAAAAGAAATAAAATATGATAAAAAATATGATTATAGTACAAATTCTTATGTATATGATCATGGAGCTAATACTTGTTTATATTGTATTGTTAATTCTAATTATAATTCTGTGTTAAAAGATGCTATGGATTATTATAATGAATTTTATATATTAAATGATATAAAAAATAAAAAACCTGATATTTACAAAAAATATGGAGATAGTTTTGAAGATGAGTTAACGAATATTAATATAACTGGTGATCAAATTGGGATTATAAAAAAATTATTAAAAGCTGAGTATATAGCAATAGGAAAAATTAGAAATAATACATATAAATCTTTGGCATTTAAAACTAATTATGGAATATATACAGAAAATTTCTATAATAATAATACTTTATTTTCAAGAAACGATGGTATTAATCCAAATATTAATGATACTAATATAGACTTAACACCATATGAAAATATTATAAATAATAGAATAAGAATTGATAATGGTACAAATTCTAATATCATAATAAATGATGAAGCACGAAAAAATTGTTATGAAATAGCAATAACGTTAGAGTTAAATCTTGGTAATGGTAGTTCAATTAAATTGTCTTTAGGAAATGAACAAAAAAATTTATCTACTATTCGTGGTGTACAAACACAAACAATTTTTTATACCAATTCTTCAGATTGGGATGGTTATATTCATTTAGATAATACTTATGGTGGATATATAAATACTATAAAGCTATTATCAATAACATACAAATACAAATAAAAAATAAAAAATAAAAAAATGGTTAATATAATAATATGAAAAATTTAAAAAAATTATTAACCACTTTTTTATTTTTGTTTTTTTATGCATATATTGTTAATATATCCAATTTAGAATCAAATATTATTTTATTGGAGGGTGAAGAATATAAATTTAATACATGTCCATTTATTGAAGTGGCAGAAACAACTAGTGTGTTATCAAATGAAGAATCAAATTATAAAATTGAATTAAATTTATTTGGAAAAATAAATTTAAAAACAATAGATGTAACAGAAATTAAAGATTTAGAAGTTATTCCATCAGGAGAAGTTATTGGGCTTAAACTTTATACAAATGGAGTATTAGTAGTTGGAATGTCTGAAATTGAGGATATAGATAAAAATAAAGTAAAACCGTATGAAAATACAGAAATAAAAGAAGGGGATACGATTATACAAATAGATGAAAATGAAATTGATTCTGTAAAAACTTTAAGAGATGTTGTAAATGAATCTAATGGAAAAAATTTAAATTTAACTTTAGTTAGGGATGGAGCTGTATTAACAGCAAATATTGCTCCTGCTAAAGTTAGTTTATCAGAGTATAAATTAGGTTTATGGGTAAGAGATGCTGCAACAGGTGTTGGAACTTTAACTTATTATAATCCAACAAGTAATGAATTTGGTGCATTAGGCCATGGTATATCAGATTCTGATACAGGAAAGATGATTGATATTGAGTCTGGAGAATTAGTAACTTCAAAAATTATTTCTATTACAAAAGGTTCTGCAGGTGTAGCTGGTGAACTAAGAGGTACTATTTTAAATCAGCCTAGTATTGGTAATGTAACAAAAAATACTAATTTTGGAATATTTGGAAAATTAAATAATTTAAACAATATAAAAATAGATTATAGCAAAAAAATGAAAGTTGCTTTAAGAGATGAAATTGAAGAAGGGGATGCTACAATTCTATGTAATATTGATGGTCTTGAAGTTAGAGAATATAAAATTTTTATTGAGAAAATAAATTTAAATAATAATTATGATAATAAAAGCTTTATGATAAAAGTAAAAGATAAGGATTTAATAGAAAAAACAGGAGGGATAGTAAGAGGATTATCAGGAGCTCCTATAATACAAAATAATAAATTGGTAGGTGCAGTAACTAATGTATTAGTTGCAAATCCAGAAGTAGGTTATGGAATCTTTGCTGATTTAATGATAAAAAATAGTAATTAAAAAAATGATACACTCTTTTTTTGAGTGTATCATTTTTATATTCAGTAAGAAGTTATATTGTTCTTAATCATTTTTTACAAGCATTGGACCAATATTTGTTACTGTTCCAGCACCAAGGGTAATAACTATATCGTCAGGTTTTGCATTTTGCTTTATATAAGTTACAATTTCATCAAAACTAGATATATATGTTACATTTTTATTAATTACAGAAATTTCTTTTTTTAGATCTTCAGATGTAATTCCAATTGTATTAATTTCTCTTGCAGCATAAATATCTGTTAAAATTATATGATCAAATTCAGATAATACTTTTGCAAAATCTGCTAAATGCTCTTTAGTTCTAGAATAAGTATGTGGTTGAAAAATTGCCCAAGATTCATTATATTTTTTATTTTTAATTGAATTTGCTGTAGCTAAAATTTCTGTAGGGTGATGTGCATAATCATCATAAACAGAAATATTATTAAAGCTACCTTTATATTCCATTCTTCTATCAGCACCAGTGAATTTTTTTAAACTAGATTTTATAATTTCAATTCCTATTCCATAATTTGTACATACAGCTATAGTAGCTAATGCATTTAAAACATTGTGCTTACCAGGAACAGATAATTCTATATTACCAAGAGATTTATTATTTTTGTAAAGTTCAAAATTTGCAAAACCATCTTTATTAAATTTTATATTTTTAGCAATAAAATCAGCTTTTTCATTTTCTATACCATAAGATACAAATCTTCCTGTTGTAATATTTTTTAAATTATAGCAATTTTCATCATCTGCATTAGTAACAAGTAATCCTTTTGGTTCTAGTAATTTTGAGAAGTCTTGAAAAGCTTTAACAACATTATCAAATGTTTTATAGTAATCTAAATGATCATTATCTATATTTAAAATTACTTCAGTATTAGGGAAGAATTTTAAAAAATTACCCATATATTCACAAGATTCTAAAATGAAATATTCACTATTACCAATTCTATAATTTCCATCTAATTGTTTTAAAATAGCACCAACATGAATAGTAGGATCCTTCATTGCTTCAATAAAGCAAATAGAAAGCATAGAAGTAGTAGTAGTTTTTCCATGTGTTCCTGAAACACATATAGATTCATCATAAATTTTTGTAAGATATCCTACAAATTTTCCTCTATCAATAAGTTCTATATTATTTTCTTTAGCAATAACCATTTCTGGATCGGAATCTTTTATTGCTGCAGAATATATTATTAAATCAGCTTTTTTTGAATTTTCTAAATCACTTCCTATTGTAACCTTTATACCATGTGAATTAAGATTGTCTGTTATACTACTTTGTGTTCTATCAGAACCTGTAACAACACAGCCCCAATTATGTAGGGTTTCAGCAATGGCACTCATACTAATTCCACCAATTCCAATAAGGTGAAAATGTTTATGAGATTTAATTAAATTATCAATATTATTGATTTCCATATTTTTAGTCCTTTCCTTATTAAATCTTAAGTATATTTATTTGTTTCCAAAACTAGAAAAATTATACAATTAAAACCTTGATTTTTCAATAGTTTTGAGAAAATAAAAGAATTAAAAACTTTATATATTATATTAAAATAAGGAAAAATATGTATTTTGTCCTTTTTGATAATAATTTTAATTATTTTATAAATGTCGAATTTTAAAAAGAAAAATTAAAAAATTTTTGTTGGCAATGCTTTTATTTTAGCCTATCTACAGAAAAATTTTCTACTAAATAAAAAAATTAAAAAAAATATAAAAAAATTAAAAAAAATATAAAAAAATAGGAGGAAAAAAAATAATTTTGGCGAATAATATAATTGTACATAAGATAATATGTATAAAAAAACTAGTAGAAAGAGGTGCCTGAAAAAATGCAAATAACAGATGTACGTTTAAGAAAAGTTAATTCAGAGAACAGAATGAAAGCTGTTGCTTCTGTAACATTCGATAATGAATTCGTTGTACACGATATCAAAGTTATCGAAAGCCAAAATGGATTATTTATAGCTATGCCAAGCAGAAAAACTCCAAACGGAGAATTCAAAGATATAGCTCATCCAATTAATGCTGATACTAGAGAGAAAATTCAAAAAGCTATATTAGAGGCTTATGAAGCTCCAGAAACAGAATCAGTAGAAGAATAATTTTATAAATAAAAATTAGAAGCGAGCTTGTCTAAGATAATGTTTTTATTATTTTAGACAAGCTCGCTTTTTGTATAAAAATGAAATTATGTAAAAAAATGTAATATAAAAGTAATATAAATTTTATAGAATGAAATAATAATAAATGATAAAATATTAATGATAAAAAATGAAAAGCTATGTTTAAAATTATAAAGAAATTTTAATTATAAAATTTCGCACAAGGAACAAATTTGCGAAAGATTCAAAAAGAAAAATAAATATTACAAAATTATTAAAGATTTTCGAGTTGTTCTAGTTAAATGATAATTCTAAAAAAGGAGAGATATACTATGGCAAATGAACTAAATAGAACATTTAGCATTACTTTTAAAAATGATTTGCAAAGTTTTGCTTACAATATACAAAAATTAGATGATGGTAAATTTGCTTTAGAAAGGTTAGAAACAGAAGATGAAGTTTTAAATGATAAATCATATAAAAGAAAATTTTATTTAAAAAATTCTTTGCAACAAAAAAATGATCTTCTTTTTGTATCTTTAAAAAATAAAAAAATATCTATTAATAGATATATATTAGATGATAAAAGTTTAAAGATACAAAAAAATATATCTAATGTTTCTTGCAATGTAATTAGTACAAAGAAAGAATATGAGTTTAAATTTGATTTTGGTAATGCAGCAGAAAAAACGATATCTATATTTGATATAAATAAAAAACAAGATATGGTTCCAGCTTTATTTTATAATAATTATAAAAAAAAGGTTCAAGGAAAATTTAAATTAAACGGAAATGAAAAGTATATAATATTAAAAGATTTAAATAAAAAATAAATAATTAAATTTTATAGAGTTTTTTTAATTAGATTTTAAATATTAACAAAAGTTATATTTTTAAATATATTAAAATTAAGGGGGATTTTTTTATGAGTGTATCTACTTATAAGCAGGAGGCTAAAAGTAATTTGGCTGGAAAATGGGGAAAGGCTATTCTTATTTCAGTTGTTTATGCAATTACAAATTTTTTTATAGAATTTTTACTTGAATTAATATTTAAAAAGCCATTATTATTTTCAATTCTTAACTTTTTAATAACTACACCATTAAGTTTAGGTTATATATTTTCTTGTGTAAAAATATATAATAATGAAGATGTTTCAATATTTGGCTTTATTACATATGGATTTCAAAATTTAATAAATTCTTTTTTAGTACCTATAATGTTATTTTTGAAATTAATTTTACCAGTAATTATTCTTTTTGTATCATTGGGAATGGGGATTTATTTTCAATTTTCTTTTAATAAAGGATTGTCTATAATTTGTTTGGTAATTTCAATTGGTGCAGGTATATATGTTTTTTTTAAATGTTTAACTTACACATTTACATATTTTATATTAGCAGAAAATCCAGATTATACTGCTTTGCAAGCAATGGATATGAGTGAAGCTCAAATGAATGGAAGAAAAGGAGAATATGTATTTTTATTATTATCATTTATTGGTTGGATTATATTAATTTATTTTGTAGGGATATTATTAGCATTTATATTAAAATCTTTAGCTATTATATCTAGTATTTTGATAATGATTGTAATATATATTTTTTCTTTATATATTCAATTTACTACGATAGCATTTTATAAAAATTCAAATGAAGTAAATAATAATTTTGAATCTGCCAAATTAAAAAGAGAATAAAATAACAAAAGAAAAATAGGAACCAAAGGTTCACCTTTGGTTCCTATTTTTGTTTTTTTCAAAAAAAATTAACTCTACAATTGATATTTATTTTTATAGATGATATAATTCAAAAATAAGATAAAAAAGAAGGAATAATTTGTGAGAAAATTTTTTGTAAATAATAATCAAATTAGTGAAAATACTATAAAAATTATTGGAGAAGATGTTAATCACATAAAAAATGTTTTAAGATTAAATATTGGAGAATTAATAAAAATATGTGATAAAGATAAAGAAATAAATTATATATCTGAAATAAAAAATATAGAAAAAGATTATATATTATGTAATATAATAGAAGTTGCAAGTAACGAAGCTGAAGGAAGAGTTAAATTATCTATTTTTCAAGGCTTGCCTAAATCAGATAAAATGGAACTTATTATTCAAAAAGGTACTGAACTTGGTGTTAAAGATTTTACGCCAGTAAATTTTGAAAGATGTATTGTTAAATTAAAAGGAAAAGATGAAGAGAAAAAAATAGATAGGTGGCAAAAAATTTCTGAAACAGCTAGTAAACAAGCAAAAAGAGATATTGTTCCAAAAATAAATAATATTTTGAGTATTTCGGAATTATGTAAAGAATTTTCTAAATATGATATAGTTTTAGTAGCATACGAAAATGAAAAAGATAATACTTTGAAAAATGAATTAAACAAATTAAAAAATATAAATAAAGATATAAAAATAGCTGTTGTTATTGGACCTGAAGGTGGAATTTCAGAAAAAGAAATAGAAGAATTTAAAAAATTTGGTGCTAAAATAATAACTTTAGGAAATAGAATTTTAAGAACAGAAACTGTTTGTTTAATGTGTGCTTCAATTATAATGTATGAATTAGAAGTTTAGGAGGGAATAGTTTTGGATAAAATTATAGAAGAAGAATTTGAGTCAAAACAAAAAATGCCAATTGAAATGAAAAAAGATGCTTTAAAAGAAATTCTTCAAAATTTACTTATGGTTGTAATTATATTAGTTCTTTTAAGTTTAATTTGCTTTATGGACGAAAAATTAATTAAAGAAACTTTTTCTACTGGTTTAAAAGCTTTATCAACTTTTTTCGTAGTTATGTCTATTATATATTTTGAAATTGCTTATAGAAAAGAAAAAGCTAGTTCTCTTTTTTGGGCTATAGAATTTTTAATTCTTGGAATGATTATTATGTTTGTTCCTTATTTAAGCCAATATATTCAAAAATTTATTTTTGGAATAGCTATAGGTTATGGAATTTATTATTTAGTAAAATTCATACTAATAGTATTGAAAAAACAAAAAGAATTTTCAGATAAAAAAAGTGATATAAAACAATTAGTTAAAGATGAAAAAACTGGATATTTGGATGATGTTTCTAAGAAAAAATTTAGCTTAAAAGGAAGTGAAAAAAATGATTAGAAGTATGACTGGATATGGTCGTAGTAAATATGAAATAGATGGAAGAATTTATACTGTTGATATAAAATCAGTAAACCATAAATATTGTGATGTTTCAATTAAATTACCTAGAATTTTAAATTACAAAGAAGATGATTTAAGAAAAAAAGTTATAAATGTAATTTCTAGAGGGAAAATAGATGTTTATATTACTTTCGAAAATTATAGTAATAAGGGAATTGATGTAAAATTCAATATGGAACTTGCAAAGGCTTATGTAAATGAATTAAATAGATTAAGTGAGGAAACAGGTATATCTAATAATATGACTGCAATAGATATATCAAAAATGCCAGAGATTTTTAAATTAGATGAAAGCAATGATGAAGATTTAATTGGCAGTGAGCTTGATAAAGCTTTAGAGCAAGCATTAGAAAAATTTATTGAAATGAGGGAAATTGAAGGAAAAAAATTAGTTCAAGATATGATTAAAAGAATTGATTTTATTGATGAAAAAGTTAAAGAAATTTCTAAATTTTCTAATGGACTAGTTGAAGAATATATTGAAAAATTAAAAATTAGAGTAAAAGAATTACTTCAAACAGATGTTGTAGATGAAAATAGATTAGCACAAGAAATTGTTATATATTCAGATAAATGTTCAATAGAAGAAGAATTAACTAGACTAAATAGCCATATAAATCAATTTAGAAATTTAATTACAGCAAGTTCACCTATTGGAAAGAAAATAGATTTTTTAATTCAAGAAATGAATAGAGAAACAAACACAATTGGATCTAAAGCAAATTGTTTAGAAATTACAAATAGAGTTATTGAAATAAAAACAGAAATTGAAAATATAAGAGAACAAGTTCAAAATATAGAATAAAAATTTATTTAATAATTATAATATTGTTTTTAAATTTTCTTTAGTATTTAAAAAATTACTTGAAGTTAAAAGGAAAAAGTGGTAAAATTAGTTATGATAAAATTAAGATTTATGCAAGTGGGTGATTAAATGAAATTAATAAATATAGGCTTTGGTAATATTGTTTCTGCAGAAAGAATAATTTCAATTGTAAGTCCAGAATCAGCGCCTATAAAAAGAATAGTTCAAGAAGCTAAAGATTCAAAAATGGCTATTGATGCTACTTATGGAAGAAGAACTAGATCTGTTATTATAATGGATTCAGGTCATATAATTTTATCTGCAGTGCAACCAGAAACAGTTGCAGGTAGAGTAGAAAATTACGAAGAAAATAGTGAAAATGATTAATTTTAGGAGGAATTATTATGTTAGTAGAACCAAGTGTTTCTGATTTATTAAAAGTTTGTCACGATAGATATGAATTAGTGGCAATTACTTCAAAAAGAGCTAGACAACTTGCAAAGGGAGCTATACAATTAACAGATAGTAAAGAAAGATCAAAAGTTACTATAGCAACATGGGAAGTTGCAGAAGGTAAGGTAAAAGAATTATGTTAGTAATTTTATCAGGTGTTGCTGGAGCAGGAAAAGATACTATTAGAAAAGCTTTAGTGGAAAGAATGGAAGATGCTACAACCATTCCTTCTTTTACAACTAGAGAACCTAGAGCGGATGATATTCCTGGAGTAACATATAATTTTGTTAGTAAAGAAGAATTTGAAAAGATGATTGATAATGATGAAATTTACGAATATGATATTCATCATAATAATTATTATGGTACATCAAAAAAATTCTTAAATGAAAAAGCAAAAGATTATATTGTTATAAAAGACATTGATGTTAATGGAACAGAAAATTTAAAAAATATCTTAAAAGATGTAAAAATTGTAACAGTATTTTTGCGTGTTCCAAAAGATGAATTACAAAGACGTTTAGAGAATAGAATAGATAAATTATCACACGAAGAAATAAAACTTCGTTTAAATAGATTCGATTATGAAGAATCCAAAATTGATCTGTATGATTATGTTATAAAAAATGATAATTTAGAAAAAACAGTTAGTATAATACAAGAAATTATTGAGCAAGAAAGTAAATTAGATACATAATTAAAATAAATATATAACTTAAAATAGGCGATAAGAAATTATCGCCTAAAAAAATATTTAAGAGGGAAAAGGATGTTTGCTGAAGTAATAATAAATTCAAATGCTAGAGCATTAAATAAAACTTTTGATTATATAGTTCCAAAAAATTTAGAAGATAAAGCTAGAATTGGAGCTAGAATTTTTGTACCTTTTGGAAAAGGAAAAAAATTAGATAATGGATTTATAATTAACTTAAAAGAAACATCTGAATTTGCAAATAAAGAAATTGCAATAATAGAAGAGGAAAATTCATTATCTGAAAATAATATTATTTTAGCAAAACTTATGGCTAGAAAATATTTTTGTAATATTTCTGATTGTATTAAGCTAATGCTTCCACCTGGTACAGGAAGCTCTGATGTAGAAGCTAGAGCTAAACAGAAAAAAGGAAGGTTTGTTTATTTAAATAAATCAATAGATGAAATTGAAATAGATATAGAATTAGGTAAAATAAAAAGAGAAAATCATATTAAAATATTAAAATTTTTACAGGATAATAGTGGAATATATGGGCCTGATTTAGAGCTTCTTTTAGAGGTTAGTAATAGTGTTTTGAAAACTCTTGAGAAAAATGGATATATTATATTTAAAGAAGAACAAATTTCTAGAAATCCTTTTATAAATAAAAAAATAGAAAGAGACGAGCCTAAAATTTTAACAAAAGAACAACAAATTTGCTATGATGCAATTGAAAAAGATATTTTAGAAAATAAATTTTCAATAAATTTAATTTTTGGAGTAACAGGCTCTGGAAAAACTGAAATTTATTTAAGACTTATTCAAAAGGTTATTAGTTTAAATAAAACAGCAATTTTATTAGTTCCTGAAATATCTCTTACTCCACAAATGGTAGATAGGTTCTTAGCTAGATTTGGAGAAGATATAGCAGTTCTTCATAGTAAATTATCAACTGGCGAAAGATTTGATGAATGGCAAAAAATAAAAAATAAAGAAGCAAAAATTGTTATTCGGAGCTAGATCTGCTATTTTTGCACCTGTTCAAAATTTGGGAATGATTATTATTGACGAAGAACACGATTTATCTTATAAATCTGATATGACTCCTAGATATAATGCAAAAGATTTAGCAAAATATATTGCTAAGCAAAATAATTGCCCATTAGTATTAGGAAGTGCTACTCCAGATTTAGAAACATATTATGAATCAGAAAATAGCAAAATAAAAAGATATAATTTACTATACAGAGCAAATAAATCTGCTATGCCAGATGTAGAGGTAATAGATTTACGAACAGAACTTGCAAGTGGAAATAGATCTATGATTAGTTATAGATTAAATGAACTTATGAACCAAAATCTAAAAAATAAAAAACAAACAATTCTGTTTTTAAATAGAAGAGGATATTCTACTTTTGTTATGTGTAGAGATTGTGGGTATGTTGCAAAATGTAAAAATTGTAATATCAGTCTTACATATCATAAATTTGAAAATAAATTAAGATGTCATTATTGTGGTTATGAGCAAAATGTTTTAAAAATTTGCCCTGAATGTGGTAGTGATAAAGTTAGATATTTTGGAACAGGAACACAAAAATTAGAAGAAGAGGTACATAATATATTTCCTAATGCTACTACTATTAGAATGGATATAGATACTGTTACTAAAAAGAACTCTCATGAAGAAATTTTAAACAAATTTAAAAATGATAATATAGATATTCTAATAGGAACTCAAATGATTGTAAAAGGTCATCATTTTCCTAATGTAACTTTAGTAGGTGTTATATCTGCTGATGGAATGCTTAATATAGATGATTATAGAGCGCCAGAACGTGCTTTTCAAAGTTTAGTTCAAGTTGCCCGGAAGAGCAGGAAGGGAAAATGATAATGGTAAAGTAATAATTCAAAGTTATAATATAGATAGTTATGTTATAGATTATGCAAAAAAACAAGATTATTTAACTTTTTATAAAACAGAAATTGATTTTAGAAAAATGTTGAAATATCCGCCTTTTTGCGATATAATATTACTCAAGTTTCAAGGCGAAAATTTAAATGAGATACAAAAAGTTTCTAAAAATATTTATGAATTTTTAAAAAAATCAATTAATCAAAATATAGGAATTGTATATAATCCAATGCCAGCTCCAATAGATAAAATAAAAAATAAATATAGATGGAGAATGATTATTAAAGCAAAGATTAGCGGAAAATTACTTGACTGCATAAAATATATTATAGATAATCAAAATATAAAAAAAAGTACAAGCATAATAGTGGATATAAATCCTAGTAATATGATGTAAAAGGAGGAATAAAAGTGGCTATAAGAAATTTACGTTATGATGGTGATGAAATATTAAGTAAAGTATCTAGAGAAATTACTGAAATAGATGATAAAATTAAAGAACTTGCAAATGATATGATGGAAACAATGCATAAATATGATGGAGTTGGATTAGCTGCAGTTCAAGTAGGTGTTTTAAAAAGACTAATAGTAATAGATTTATATGAAGAAGGAACTCAATATATTTTAATAAATCCAGTAATAATTAAAGAAAAAGGTGAACAAATTTGTGATGAAGGATGTTTAAGTTATCCAAATCAATTTGGTAAAGTAAAAAGACCTAAAGAAGTTGTAGTTGAAGCTTTAGATTTAAATGGAAAGAAAGTAAAAATAAAAGGTAAAGATTTGTTAGCGCAAGCTTTATCTCATGAAATTGATCATTTAAATGGAAAAGTTTTTGTAGAAAAAGTAGAACCAGGAACTTTAGAAACAATAAATCCAAATGATAGAAAGGAGAACTAAAATTTGAAAATTTTATTTATGGGAACACCAGATTTTGCTAAAGAATCTTTAGAAAAAATAATTGATTTTGGTTATGAAGTTGTTGGTGTTGTAGCTCCACCAGATAAACCTAAAGGAAGAGGAATGAAAATGATAGCATGTCCTGTTAAAGAATTTGCTATTGAAAAAAATATAAAAGTTTTTCAACCAGAAAAAATAGTTAATAATAAGGAATTTAAAGAAGAAATAAAAGCCCTTGAGCCAGATTTATTTTGTGTAGTTTCTTATGGTAAGCTTCTTCCAAAATCTTTTTTACAAATTCCTAAAAAAGGTGCAATAAATGTTCATCCATCTCTTCTTCCAAAATATAGAGGAGCAGCTCCTATTCAATGGGCTATATTAAACGGAGATAAAACTACTGGGATTACAATTATGTATATGAATGAAAAAATGGATGCAGGTGATATTATTCTTCAAAAAGAATTTGAAATAGATGAAAATGAAACCACTGGAGAATTATGGAATAGATTATCTATAAATGGTGCACAAATGCTTATTGATGCAATAAAACAAATAGAAAATAATACTGTAAGTAGGGTTAAGCAACCAGATGAATTTACTTTAGCTCCAATGATAGAAAAAAATATGGCAAAAATAGATTTTGAAAATTATAATTGTAAAAAAATAAAAAATTTAGTTAGAGGTTTAAATCCAATTCTAGGAGCTTATTCATATCTTTTAGAAAAAAAGATTAAATTTTGGAAAGTAGATATTTTAGATATAAAAGAATTTATAAATAAATTTGAAGATTATAAAGAATATGAATATAGAATTGAAGAAATGGAACCAGGATTTGTAATAATTTCTGATGAAAAACAAGGTTTATATTTAAAAGCTTTAGATGGAATTATTAGTGTATTAGAAATACAAGGTGAGAATTCTAAAAAAATGAATATATTTGATTATTTAAGAGGAAACAAAATAAATGTTGGTTTAAAATTCGAATAAGTTATTGTAAAAAAATAATAATATTGGTATAATAAAACAGAAATTTAAATGATGCAAAAAATTTAAATTTAATTTTTGAAATTTGTTGTATAAATTAGGGTATAATATCTTAGTAAATAAAAAATATAAAGGAGTTGATTAAATGGAAGAAAATAATAATCCAGAGGAAATGGTCAACGAAGAAAAAAATCAAGAAAAAAATGAAATAGAAAACATAGATGATGTTAAAAATGAAAATATGAGTAATAAAAATTCGGAAGAAATTGATGATATTTCTGATTCTAATAGTGGCATAAAAATTTCTAATGATGCAGTAGCTACTTATGCTGGAATAGCTGTATCAGAAGTTAAAGGTGTTTATGGAAAAGGAGGAACTTTTTCTGGATTAACGGAGGCTTTAAGTGGAAAGAAAAATATTTCTAAAGGTATTAAAGTTGATGTTGATGAAAAAACAGTTAAAATTGATGTTAATATTATTGTAGTATATGGAGCTAGAATTCCAGATGTAGCTTTTGAAATACAATCTAGAGTAAAGAAAACAGTAGAAAATATGACAGGTCTTATGGTATCTGAGGTAAACGTTAATGTTTTAGGAGTTCACCCAATAGATAAAGAAGAGGATGTAACTGATAATTTTGATGATGATATGTAATAAAGAAATGGAGAAATAATTATGAGATTTTTAGAGAATTTATTTATAAAATTATTTTCATTAGTTATATTGGTTTTATCAATATTAGTAATTTTAATAGGTTTAAATTTTGTTGATTTAGATATTTTTGATAAAATAATACAAGTATTATTTTATACACAAACAAGAGGAAAAATAACTTTAATAGTTAGTTTAATTTTTGCTTTAGTTTCTTTAAAAATAATTTTTACAAGTAGAAGAAAACCAAAAACTGGTAAAGATGGATTAATATTAGAAAATTCTAGTGGTAAGCTTATAATTTC
The DNA here is from genome assembly GCA_947630235.1 of uncultured Clostridia bacterium. GTDB lineage: Bacteria > Bacillota > Clostridia > TANB77 > CAG-508 > Scatovivens. The sequence continues at coordinate 37,556 of CANRGN010000001.1, read as the reverse complement.
TAAAGAAAGCTTAGATAATTTAATATATAATGCATCTAAAGATATTCCAGGTGCTGAAAATATATCTAGCAAAACATATCTAGATTTAGAACAAAATTTAAGAGTATTTGTTACAGTTACTATTACAGGTGATGTTTCAATAAAAGAAATATCTACAGAGCTTCAATCTAAAATAAAATCAGCAATAAAACAAACTGCTGATTTAGAGGTATCAGAAGTTAATGTTAAAATAAAAAATATTGTAAATAAAAAAACTAGAAAAATCAAAGATAGTTATTCAGAAAAGAAAGAAGAGCCTAAAGCTCAAGATAATACTATAACAGAAGAATTAGAAAATACAAATAATCAGTTAGAAAATATTCAAAAAGATGAGTTAAATAACGAATAAAAATAAGGAGTGTAAAAGATGCAAAGATCTGTAATGAGAGAATTGGCTTTTAAACTTATATATGGATTAGAAGTTCAAAAAGATAATACAGAAGAGCAAGTTGATTTATTTATTGAAAATAATGATATAGAAAATGAAATAGCAAAAGAGTATTTAAAAGATATAGCAAAAGGAATTTTAGATAATAATATTGAAATTGAAAAATTAATATCTGAAAATTTAAAAAATAATTGGAGCTTAAATAGAATATCAAAGATTAATATTAGTTTAATAAAAATTGCTATTTATGAAATGTTATATAAAAATGTACCATTTAAAGTTGCAATAAATGAAGTAGTTGAGTTGGCAAAAAAATATGCAGATGATTCTGCTCCAGTTTTTATAAATGGAATTTTAGCAAGTGTTGTAAAAGAGAAAAATTTAGATAAAGCTAAGGAAGAATAGTATGGAATTAAACCCAGTTAGTGTTACAGATTTAAATAAATATATCAAAAATATAATTGCAGGTGATGAAAATTTAGAAGCTGTTTTAGTTAAAGGTGAAATATCAAATTTCAAACATCATTATACAGGTCATATGTATTTTACATTAAAGGATGAAAATTCTTTAATAAAATGTATAATGTTTAAAACTTATACAGCTTCTTTAAATTTTGTCCCAAAAGATGGGATGAAGGTAATTTTATTTGGTAGTGTATCTGTGTTTGAAAGAGATGGAGTATATCAAATTTATTGTAAATCAATGCAAGAAGATGGAATGGGCAGTTTGTATAAAGCGTATGAAGAATTGAAAAAAAAGCTAGAATTAGATGGTTTATTTGATGAAGCTCATAAAAAGAAAATACCATTTATGCCAAAAATAATAGGTGTACTTACTTCTAATACAGGTGCTGTTATTAGAGATATAATAAATGTATCAACTAGAAGAAATCCAAATGTGTATATAAGATTATATCCAATTCCTGTTCAAGGAACTGGAGCTGCTAAGAAAATTGCAGATGGAATAAAGTTTATGAATGAAAATAAATTAGCTGATGTTTTAATATTAGCTAGAGGTGGAGGTTCATTAGAAGATCTGTGGCCTTTTAATGAAGAAATTGTAGCTAGAAGTATATATGAATCTAATTTACCAATAATTTCAGCTGTGGGGCATGAAACTGATTTTACTATAGCAGATTTTGTATCAGATTTAAGAGCTCCTACTCCTTCTGCAGCTGCAGAACTTGCTGTTACAGATATATCAGAGCTAGAATACTCTTTAAGTTTATATAAAAGAAGATTAAAAAATGCTTTAAAAAGAAAAACCGAAATAATGAAACTTAGATATGAAAAATGTATGAATTCTAGAGTATATAGAAATCCTTATCAAAAAATTAACGATTTGTCTATTGTTTTAGATGGATATATAAAATCTATGGAAAATAATATAACAAAAAAAGTTAAAGATAATAGAATTACTGCTACTAAACTTATAACAAAATTAGATACATTAAGTCCTTTAAAAACTTTAATTAGGGGATATTCTATTACAGAATATAATGGAAAGATAATTACTAGTAGTAAAGATTTGAAAAAAGATATGAAGGTAAATTTAAAATTTCATGATGGTAATTCAGAAGCAATTATTTTATAGAAAGGTGGAAGACAAATGACAAAATGGGTAAAAATAGGCTTTCCTATTGTTTGTATAGCTGTTGTAGGAGGAACTTTAATTGCAATTGGAAATTTAAAAAGTAAAGCAGAAGATATTTCAAAACAAAGAGAATTAGAAGAATATGAAAATTCTATTAATTATTCAAATTCTTATGTAAGTGATGATTCTACTAATTATTCAAATTATAATTATCAATATGATTATGGAAATAATGAAATAGATTATAGTAAAACTAATACTAATACTAATTCTAATATACATACAAATACGAATTTAAATACTAATACCAATAAAAATAATACTAATGAAAATACTAATAAAAATGTTAATAATAATACAAATGTAAATAATAGTAATAAAAATGTTGCTTCAACTAATTCAAACTTAAATTCTGAAGAAACAGAAGATTTAGATAGTGTGAGCGATAAAGAAAAAGCAATAAAATTAGTAGCAGAAGAATGGGGAGAAGATTCTTCTGTATATTATACAAATGAAGGTGTAAGCTCTGGATATTATATAGTAGCTGTTAGAGATAAGTCTAATACTTCTGTAAAAATGTTTTATAAGGTAGATGTAAATAATAATACAGTAGAGGTAGATTGGTAATTAAAGAAGGGAATAAGATAAAAATGAAAAAAGAAAATAATTATGATGAATTAGATTTTGAAGAATTAATGATAGAACTTGAAAAAATTACAAATAAATTAGAAAATGAAAGCTCTAATATGAATTTAGATGAATCTGTTGAGCTTTTTGAAAATGGGATGATTATTTCAAAAAAATGTGATGAAAAATTAAAATCAGCTGAGAAAAAAATTACAATGCTAATAAATAATGATGGAGAAATAGGAGAGGAGAATTTTATTCCTAAAGAATAAATGAAAATATGAAAAGTTTAAAAGAGATTTTTACAAATAAATTTATAGTAGTACCAATTTTAGTATGGTTTTTCATACAAACTTTTAAATTCATTTCTGATCTTTGGATAAATAAGAAAATAAATGTAAAAAGAATAATTGGTGCAGGAGGAATGCCAAGTTCTCATTCTGCTATTGTTACATCTATATCTGTTTTAATAGGAAAGGAATATGGATTTAATTCAGGAATTTTTGCATTAGCTGTAATTTTTTCTTTGGTAGTTATGTATGATGCAGCAGGAGTTAGAAGAGCTGCTGGTAAACAAGCTGCTATTTTAAATAAAATACTTGAAACTCCTGGATTAACTACTGTTGAGGTACAAGAAAAATTAGTAGAATTTTTAGGACATACCCCTATTCAAGTTTTTGTAGGGGCGTTGATTGGAATAATTGTTGGTGCTATTTTTTAAGCAAAATTCCATATAAAGGAGGATATCATAATGATAGATTTAGAAATAGCAAAACAAGCAAATTTAAAAAACATATTAGATATTGCAAAAGATTTAGGTTTAAAAGAAGATTATGTAGAACTTTATGGAAATTTTAAAGCAAAAATAAATATTAGTGCAAATAAAATATCTAATAAAAAAGGAAAGTTAATTTTAGTTACTGCAATAAGTCCAACTCCTATGGGTGAAGGAAAAACAACAGTTTCTATAGGACTGGCTGATGCTCTACGATTAATTGGTAAGAAATCTATTTTGGCATTAAGAGAGCCTTCTATAGGACCTGTTTTTGGTATAAAAGGTGGAGCAACTGGAGGCGGATATGCGCAAATTGCTCCAATGGAAGATATTAACTTACATTTTACAGGAGACTTTCATGCAATAGAAACAGCAAATAATTTATTAGCAAGTTGTATTGATAATCATATATATTCAGGAAATGAATTAGATTTTAAAGAGATTTGTTTTAAAAGATGTATAGATTTAAATGATAGAGCTTTAAGAAAAATTGAAATAAATTTATCAAAAGAAAAAAATGTAATTCCTAGAATGGATGGATTTGATATTACTGCAGCATCTGAGATTATGGCAATTTTTTGTTTAGCGAAAGATATAGATGATCTTAGAAAAAGATTGGAAAATATAATTGTAGGTTATAATAGTAAAAATAGACCAATATATGCAAAAAACTTAAATATAATAGGAGCTTTACTTGTTGTTTTGAAAGATGCAATAAAACCAAATTTAGTTCAAACTTTAGAAAATACACCAGCAATTGTTCATGGGGGACCATTTGCAAATATAGCTCATGGATGTAATTCTGTTATAGCTACTAATTTGGCAATGAATTTAGGCGATTATATAATTACTGAAGCTGGATTTGGATCAGATTTAGGGGCAGAAAAATTTTTTGATATAAAATGCAGAAATGAAAATTTAAATCCTAATTGTGTAGTATGTGTTGCAACAATAAGAGGTTTAAAATATCATGGTGGACAAAAAATAAGTGATATAGAAAAAGAAGATATTAGCTCATTAGAAATTGGATTAAAAAATCTGTATAAACATATATATAATTTAAAAAATGAATTTAAACAAAATGTGATTGTAGCAATAAATAAATTTCCAACAGATACAGATAAAGAATTGGAATTTTTAAGAAATAACTTAGAAAAAAATAATATATTGGTAAATTTTGTAGATGTATGGAAAAAAGGTGGAAAGGGTGCTATAGAACTTGCAAAAAATGTAGAAAAATCGTGCAATATATCTTCAAGTTTAAATTATATTTATGATTTAGAGGATAGTTTAGAAGATAAAATTGAAAAAGTTTGTAAAAAAATTTATGGAGCAGATGGAACTATATATTCAAGGGAAGCTTTAGATGAAATAGATAAATTAAAATTGAATTCATTAGATAAGTTACCAATTTGTATTGCAAAAACTCAATATTCTTTTTCAGATAATCCAAAAGAATTAAATATTTGTAAAAATTTTAAAATTAATATAAAAAATATAGAAATAAAAAATGGAGCTGGTTTTATTGTTATAAAAACAGGAAAGATATATTCAATGCCAGGTCTTCCAAAAAAACCTGCAGCAGAAATTATTGATTTAGATGAAAATGGAAATATAATAGGATTATATTGATAATAAAGTATAAAAATAAAGTTGCATATATATGCAACTTTATTTTTCATCTATATTGGGTTGTCTACCAAATATTTTTGGAATTTTATTGAATATAGTAGATACTAGCATTTTAAATCTTCTTTTTATCATATATAAGAAACTATAAGATTTATAATCATATAATGCATATTCTTGTGAAACTCCATCTGCACTTAAATCAGTATTAGTATTTACTTTTGCTATTGCTGTATTTTCAGTTTGAGAAACAACTAATTGATTTTGTTCTTTTTCAAAAACTTCTTCATTAGATACAGATTTTGAAAGAGAAGTTGTTGGAGAAGATATAATTTCTTCAATTAAACTATCAAAGTATTCAGAATATTCACTAATAGCTTTATCAAATTCTTCACTTTGTTTTTTAAATTCTTCATCAAAAGCTTCATTTACAGATGCAGTTTCTTTATTCAAATCTGAAATAGTAGAGTCTACAATTTGTTGAAAATCTAAATAATCATGTGTTGATATATCTTGATCGTCATAAAAACTATCAGAAAAGTCACGAGGTTTTTCAACAACATTTAAATTATTAGGAATACTAAAATCAAAATCTAAATCTTCAAAATCAAATATATTTTTTTCTGTTTTTTCATTTGAAATAGTTATATCAGAATTTTTTTCTTCAGTCTCTAAATTTACATCATCAGTTAAAGGTATATAATTTTCATCTGTATTTTTAGATGTAACAAAATCATCTGTAAATGTATTATTAAATAAATTTTCAATTTCATTTCCAACATCTAATTTTATAGATTTTGGTGTTTGTAATTCATCAATTAAATCATTAAACATTTTAGACATTTCTTTAAAGTTTTCTTCTTCTGAAATTTCTTTTCTTTTATTTTTATTATTTAACTCTTCTTCTATTTTTGTAAATATCTTATCTTTTTCATCTATATCACTTGAAAGGGAAGGTGCTTCTGAAATTTCTTTATTAGTTTCTTTTGTATTATTAAAACCATATTCTTCAAATAAATCATTAACTAAAGAATCTAATAATTCAGAATCTTCTTTTGATTCAATTGTTTGTACATTTTCTTGATTAGAAAAATCTATATCTATAGCATTAACAATATTGTCTATATTTTCATTTACAATTTTATTAACTTCTTGATCTGATACTTGAGAAATTATAGAATCATTATTAGAAATTTCTATAGGAGCAATATAATTAAAATTATTATTGTTATCCCAAATATTTTGTTCATTTTTAAAACAGAAGTTAAAAGTATTATAATTTTCAATTAGTATAGTATAACAAAATCCGTAAGAGGTTTTATACATTTTTTGTTCTGTAGTATTTTCCCAATTCTCACCAAAACCATAAACTATAGATACTTCTGATGAGTTGTTTTTAAATAACTCTCCTGAGTAAACAATTTTTAATAAATGATTAGACATTGGTTGTTTATTGAATTTTATATCATTTGTAAATTTCATAATTTTTTCTTCCTTTCAAAATCAAATTGTTAAAATTTGCTACTGTCATTATAATAATAATTTCTACAATTTTCAATAAAAAATACATAAAAAAAGGTCGAAAAAAATTAAGTTTTGATTACAATGTTACAAAAATATTACAAACAAAATTTTATAAAAATACAAATTTTGGAATGATTTGTTAAAATCTGGACACAATAGCTTTAAAGGAGGAATAAATGAAGAAAAAAGTTTTTATTATTAGTTTAATATTTTTTATTGTAATCTTTTTGAGTTTTTTTATAACTAAATCTTTTGGTACTTCTCGATATGGTTCAACAGGAAATGAAGTAAAACAAATCCAAACCAAACTTAAACAATGGGGATATTACGATGGTAGTGTTGATGGTATATTTGGAAGTAAAACTTTATCTGCTGTAAAAAAATTTCAATCTAAAAATGGACTTACAGCTGATGGAATTGTTGGTAAGAAAACATTAGCAGCACTTGGAATAAATAGTTCTTCAGGTTCTAATAGTAATACTTCTTCTAATAATAGTAATTTAAATTTAATAAGTAAAGTAATATATGGTGAAGCTAGAGGAGAGCCTTATGAAGGTCAGGTAGCTATTGGAGCTGTTTTATTAAATAGAGTAGCTGATTCAAGATTTCCAAATACTATTTCAGGGGTAGTATACCAATCAGGAGCGTTTACTTGTGTATCTGATGGTCAAATTAATTTATCTCCAAATTCAACAGCAAAAAAAGCAGCTCAAGATGCAATAAACGGATGGGATCCAACACATGGAAGTATTTATTATTTTAATCCTAATACCGCAACTTCAAGTTGGATATGGAGTAGACCGCAAACTTTAACAATTGGAAAACATATCTTTTGTAAATAGTAATTGACAAATTTGTAACATACTGTTAATATAAAAGCAATAGTAATTATATTACTATTGCTTTTATATAATAGTAAAATTTTCAAAAAGTTAAGCTAATAATATTAAGTTTGCTATTATATACTATTTTAAAAATTGTAGGAGTTAAGATGATTTTATATCCAAAATATTATTTTAAAAAGGTAACTGATATAGATATAGAGTTTTTAAATAAAAATAATATAAAAGGTTTAATTTTAGATGTTGATAATACTCTAATAGATTTTGACTTAAATATTATAGATGGAGCCAAAAATTGGTGTGATAATTTAAAAGCTAAAGGAATAAAAATGGTAATTGTTTCAAACACAAATAAAAGAAGCAAAGTAGAAAGAGTAGCTAATTTTTTAGATATAAGTTATGTATTTAAAGCTATGAAGCCTTTCAAAAAAGGTTTGAAGATTGGTAAAGAAATTTTAAATTTAGAAAATGAAAATATAGCTACTGTTGGTGATCAAATTTTTACTGATGTAATAGGTGGAAATAGATTAAAAATGTTTTCAATTTTGGTAGAACCAATTGACAAAAAAGATATATTAATTACTAGAATAAAAAGACCTTTAGAAAATTTAGTAATAAAGAGTTATAAAAAAAGTTTAAAAAAATTATAAAATTAGGTAGGGTAGAAAATGTATTTTAATAATTTACATATTTTATGGTTTGTATTAATTGCTTTTGTTGGGCTAGTTATAGGAAAGTTTGTTTCGTATGCAGACGAAAAATTTGTTACAGAGAAAAAAATTTTTACAAAAAGCTTTTTTAAAGAAGTTATTAAAAATTATGATTTTAATTATTTTATAATTATTTCTGTAGCTACTATTTATGTTTTTTTATTGTATAAATTTGGAATAAATGATGAATTTTTTAAAAATTTAGATTTGATTAAATATTTAATATTAACACCTATGCTTGTTAGTGCATTTTTTGTTGATTGCAAACATAGAATAATACCAAATAGATTAAATCTCACTATCTTTGAAACAGGAATTATATTAACAGTTATTTATGGTTATAATAATATAAATGTTGCAAAAGATATGTTATTTGGTATGATAGTTGGTGCTGGAATTTTTATAATAATTACTTTACTAGGTGGATTAATTGCAGGAAAAGAAGCAATGGGGCTTGGAGATGTTAAATTTATGGGTGCCATTGGATTATTTTTTGGTGCAAGTAATATAGCGCAAATATCTATGTTGGCTTTTTTTATAGCAGCTATTTTTTCAATAATAATTTTATTTGTTAGAATAGTTATTCTTAAAAAGAAGGATGAGTATATTGCATTTGGTCCATTTTTAGTAATTTCTGCTATAGCTTGTATATTTTTACCTTTAGATTATATTTGGATTACTTTCTTAGATTTATGTAATGGATTAAGTAATTTTATTTTACAACCATTTATTTAAAAATTTTAAGAATATTGAAAGGTAATTACAATTTTATTTTGGTGATTTTTTTGAAATAAATTTTATACTGATGGAGGGTTGAGATAAGAATGAATGAAAGAATTTTAGATTTAAAACAACAACTAAAACAACATAATATTCAAGGAATGATAGTTTCAAATCCTGTTAATATTAAATATTTAACTTCTATTGAGGCAGAAGGAATTTTATTAGTAAATTCATCAGAAAATCTTTTTTTAACAGATTCGAGATATGTTGAAGGGGTTAATAATTTATTAACAATAGAGGATGAAATTGTTGTTTATGATTTTAAAGATTTATCAGAAATAGATTATGAAAATTTTTTTCCTGGTTCAGAAAGTGTAGGGTTTGAAGAAGATTATGTAGTTTATTCAGAGTATAAAAGACTTTTACAAAAGTATAAAGTTAATTTTGTAGAAACAGATGGAATTATAGAAAATCAGAGGGTTATAAAAGATGACGAAGAAATAAAAAATATTTCTAAAGCATGTAGTATAACAGATGAATGTTTTGAATATATTTTAAAATATATAAAAATAGGAATGACAGAAAAGGAAATTGCAGAAGAAATGAGATCTTTTATGATAAAGGCTGGAGCTGATGATTTATCTTTTGATACTATTGTTGCTTCAGGAAAAAATTCTTCAATACCTCATGCTGTTCCTACAAATAAAAAAATTGTTGGAGATGAAGTATTACTATTAGATTTCGGTTGCAAATATAAAGGTTATTGTTCTGATTGTACAAGAACCATATATATTGGTAAAGCACCGCAAGAGTTTAAAGATAATTATAAATTCGTATTATCTGAACAGGAACAATTACTAAAATCATTAAGAGATGGTGTGAATTTAAAAACAGAAATTGCAGATAGAGTATATAGTTATCAAAAAAATCATTATTCTATTTTTCATTCTTTTGGTCATGGTGTTGGTTTAGATATTCATGAAACACCATCATTAAATAATAAAAAAGATTATATTTTAAAAAAGAATATGGTAGTTACTGATGAACCAGGAATATACTTTCCTGGAAAATATGGTATAAGAATTGAAGACACAGTTTTAATTAATAATATGTGGAGTGATAGATTAACAAAAAGTAATAAAAATTTAATTGAATTAGAATTATAGAAAATACTATATTTAATACTTGATTATATAGCCATTTTATGGTATTATATATTGAGTTAAAAATAAAAAAGAAAGAGGTAGAAAATTATGGCTGATGTATATATGGCTGGAGATTTAAGAAACGGAACAACATTTGAACTAGAAGGAAATGTATTTAAAGTAGTTGAATTTCAACACGTAAAACCAGGAAAAGGTGCTGCTTTTGTTAGAACAAAATTAAAAAATGTTATAACAGGATCTGTATTAGAAAAAACTTTTAATCCATCTGAAAAATTACAAGGTGCAGAAATTGAAAAAAGTGATATGCAATATTTATATAATGATGGAGAATTATATTATTTCATGGATAATAATACATATGAACAAACTCCACTTAATGCTGAACAAATTGGAGATGCATTAAAATATATTAAGGAAAATATGAATGTAACAATGCTTAGCTTTAAGGGGAAGGTTTTTGCAGTAGAACCACCTATGTTTGTAGAATTAGAAGTTACATATACAGAACCAGGATTTAGTGGAAATACTACTACTACATCTGGTAAACCTGCTAAACTTGAAAATGGATTAGAAATATCAGTACCATTATTTGTTAATATAGGTGATATTATTAGAATTGATACTAGAACAGGTCAATATATGGAAAGACTTTAATTTTTAAGGAGCTTTTAATGATAAGCAAAAAATATGAGGAAATAATTAAAAAATTAGAAAATAAAATAAGTGATAAAGATATATTAGAATTTGTTAAAAATCAAATATCTGATTTAACATTAAGTTATACAAGTGATATTGAAAATAACATAAAAAAATATGAAAGAAAAATAGATAAATTAGAAGATAAAATAACTAATATAGAAAATTTAGTTACCAAAATCGAAAAGGATTTTATTGAAGATGTAGTTCCTTTGGATTTAGAACCGATAACTTGTCCTTATTGTAATTTTAATTTTTTAATAGAATATGATTCTTCAAAAACAGAAATGAGATGCCCAGAATGTGATAATATAATTTCATTAGATTGGGGCGATGATGAATAATAAAAATAATCTAAAGGATTGACGGCTATGCCGTCTTTTTTTATTGTTAAATGTAGGTGTGGACCAGTTGTTGCTCCATTAGTTTGTTTTCCTGTTGAATCATGATAAGGGTTATTCTTAATATTAGAAATATATTTAGGTCCAACAAAACCAATTAAACTATTAGCATCAATAATATCATTAACTTTTACAATATAATTAGGAGAAACATGGCAATATGAAATATCAAATTCATTTGAATGAATTGTTATAGAATAACCTCCAGCACCTTTAAAACCTGTAAATGTTACAATTCCACCTAAAACTGAAAATATATTGGTATTTGGCTTTGCCGAAATATCAATACCAGAATGGCTAGAAGAAGCTCCTGCTGTTGGTGAATTTCTAGGACCAAATCGAGATGTAATAATATAGTTTCCAGGTACTGGCCAATTAAATTTAGAACTAGAGAAATAATAAGTAGAATTTAAAGTTTTAGTTGAATTTTCATTTATATTTATTTCATAAAAATTTTGAATAATAAATATAAATATAACTAAAATAATCATTGAAGAAAAATAAAAAGAAAAAAATTTTTTAAACATTGAACCTCCAAAAAATAAATTTAGAAAAAATAAAAGAATATCTAAAAAAGATATTCTTAAATGAATGGCAGGGGTGGAAGGAATCGAACCCTCCTCTGGAGTTTTGGAGACTCTTATTCTACCGATGAACTACACCCCTAAATTACACAACACAAATTATATAGTAATTTTTATAAAATAGCAATACCTATTTTAATTTTTTTTTAATTTTTTTAAATTTTTTTCTTTTCGGTTTTCTAATTATTTCATAGTAAATTTATCTATTGACAGTAAAAAATAAATATCATAAAATTATATAAAATAAAATATAGGAGGAACGATAATGAGTGATAATATTGAGCTTAAAATAGAAAATAATTTAGATACTAAAAAAATTGAAGATGAAATTTCAGTTACAGACGAAAAAGTTAGTGAAGAAGTTGTTGAAAATTCTTTAAATTATGATAATCTAGAGCCAGCTGAAAAAGCTGCAATAGATGAATTTATTCAAAAAGTTGATGTTACAGATACTACTCAAATTATTCAATATGGTTCAACAGCACAAAATAAAATATCATCTTTTTCAGATACAGTTTTAGATAATGTTAAAACCAAAGATACAGGAGAAGTAGGAGATTTATTAACAGAACTTGTTTCAGAAATAAAAGATTTTGATGCTGATGCAGCTGGAGAATCAAAAGGTTTATTTGGAATTTTTAATAATGTAAAAAAACAAGCTTCAAAACTAATTGCTAAATATGATAAAGTTGAAAATAATATAGATAAAATAGAAAAACAATTAGAAAATCATAAACTTCAAATGTTAAAAGATATAAATATTTTTGATAAAATGTATGAGAAAAATTTAGAATATTTTAAAGAATTATCATTATATATTATTGCTGGAGAGAAAAAATTAGAAGAATTAAGAAATGTTACTTTACCTGAGTTACAAGCAAAAGCTCAAGAAACAGGTGAGCAAATAGATGCTCAAAAAGTTAATGATTTAAATAATATGATCAATAGATTTGAGAAAAAAATATATGATTTAAAAACTACTAGAATAATTTCTATTCAAATGGCTCCACAAATTAGAATGATTCAAAATAATGATACAGAGCTTGTTGAAAAAATTCAAAGTTCTTTAATAAATACTATTCCATTATGGAAGAATCAAATGGTAATTGCTTTAGGAATTAGCAATGCTAAGAAAGCTTTAAAGGCACAAAAAGAAGTTACAGATTTAACAAATGATATGCTTAAAAAGAATAGTGAATTATTAAAACAAGGAACTATAGAAATTGCAGAACAATCAGAAAAAGCTATTGTTGATATTGAAACACTTCAAAAAACAAATAAAGATGTTATAGAAACATTAGATAAAGTTTTAGAAATTCATGCTCAAGGAAGATTGAAGAGAGCAGAAGCTGAAAAAGAATTAGTAAATATAGAACAAGAATTAAAAAATAAAGTATTAGAAATTAACATAAAAAAAGATTAATATAAAAAATTGCAGAAAGTGTCTGGATTTGCCAGACATTTTCTGCATTCTTTGTATTTTAAATAAACAATGGAAAAATACCAATAATTAAACTAAAAATTGTTAAAAAAATTATAGCAATTCCACCAAACCTATTTTTATTTTCTACTAATTCATATTTAGCATAAAAGAAACTTTTTATGGAACAAAATAGTATTAATAAAATAATAACAAATAACATAAATTCTCCTTTATTCTTTTGTATATAAACTTGTTGATATTGTAGATTCAACATTTACTTTATAAAAGCTATCTTTATAAATTTCATTCCAGTTTAAATTTTGAAATCCTTTAGTAGTAAGAAATTGGCTACATAATTTATCAGATAATTCTACTATATCTAAATTGTATTTTTTTATTATATTGTAATAATAATTTTCTATTAAATTGGTTAGATAATTATTTAATTCATTATTTATAACATCTGTAGATTCTGCTCCATTAAAAGTTGGTAAATTTTGAATTTTACCATTAACATAAACATTGGTAATTATAAATGGTTTTCCATTTATTAGTTTTATTTTATTTTCTGAATTTTTTTGTTTTTCTATTAATATATCAATACTAGAATTATTATCAAAAGGATTTTGTATAGAAATTGTAGTTTCTTGTAATTGATTTGTTACCATAAGATAAGACATTGTTTCTAAAGGTGTTAAGTGAGTTACAAATTTATCTCCTTTAAATAAAGACATTCCATCTGATTGTATTAATGTATCATTAACTGTTATATAATTAGCTATAGCAGTTTCAGTTTCATGATTTATTGAGTAGAAAAATTTATTAAAATTAGATTTTACTGCATATCCAGTTTGAACATCTGAGTTAATTAAGAATTCATAATATCGAGATGAAAAATTCACTCCTGATTTAGTAATATTTTCAAAAACATCTGTAGCTTTAGAACTAGAAATTATAATATTAACTGTTGGCCTTATTTCTGGATTATTTGCTAATGTATTTATATACTCTTTTACACCTTTTGATGCAATTTCTTCAGAAAATATTACAGAAGAACAGTGAGATAAATTTATTTGTTTACTTAAATAATTATTTAAAATATTTAATCCAACATTAATAGTATCACAATCAACGGAATAAACTTTACTTTCTGTTGATTGACTAGATGAAGATGAACCACTATCAGATGTAGTAGCTATTTGAATACTTAATTTTATATTTGCTGTTTCACTAGTATCAATTCCTATAGCTACAACATAATAATAATTTTCAATACTAACAGAATCATAACAACCTGTTAAAAATAAAGGAATTATTAATATTATTAAGCTAAGAATACATATTTTTTTCATAAAAAAACTCCAATTTTATATTAATTTCTTTTTTATTCCTGCAAAAAATAATATTAGAAGAGAAATAATGTATACAGTAATATTAAATAGATTTTTATACAATTCAAAACTTCCAAATTTATAAAAATTTGTTCTTATTAAAAGATAAGTTATTCCAATAATTAAAGGAACTACAGGATAAACAATCATCTTTTCATTTTCTATAGTAAATATTTTTTTTATTATTAATGTAATAAAATATAAAAAGAATGTTATATAAGATAAATATGATAATATCCAAATAAAAATAAATAAAGCATCAGAGCGTTGAACGAAATCAGAAAGCTCTACTTTTCTAGTTAAAAGATAAACTGGATTTACGTTTGAAATTGTGTTATTAAAAGGATAATTATTTAAAATAATCATTACCATGAAAACTAATAATATCCAAGATATAAAAAATGAAATAATAGTTATTTTTTTAAAGCTCTTATCACTTTCTAAAAAAGGAAGTAAAAAATATATTAAAATTATATTTGTAAAAATAAATATATTTGAAGTTCCCTTAAAAAAAGTGTTTTCAAACGAATCACCAAAAAAAGGTGTAATTTTTGTAAAATTAAAATTAGATATTTGATTTTGTAATATAATTAAAATAGTTAATACAGTTATAGGAAAATAAAAGCAGATAGATTTTTTTACAGCTCCAAAACCATTTAAATTACAAATAAAAGCACTAATTATAAAAAAGAATATTATGAATAATATTGGCGAATTTCTAAAATAAATAGTTTTTAGAAGAATTGTAAAATGTGCTAAACTAACGCAAATTATTAGCATTAATATACTAATAAATAATATACCTATTATAAATCTTAATATATTTCCGCCTAGAAATTTTGATACATCCAAAATATCAGATGATGGAAAATATTTAAAAATTTTATTTAAAATTATAATAAAAATAAATGCTAATATTCCTATATATATACTATTTAAAAATGCTCCTGTTTTACAATTATCTATTAGTATTTGAGGTGCATTTAATAAAATTGTATTAATAAAAAGCATTATAAAAATACAAATAGCTTCAATTTTTGAAATTTTTTTATCCATTATCTCAATCCTTTATTTAATTTTCTTTCCATTTCATACTTATTTTTTCTTCTGAATCAGGTTTTTTAGTATTTAAAAATTGATTTCTATGCTCTCTTTTCCAAATTGGTTTTAAAGTATAAGAAGAATTTTTAGTTATACTAGAAAATGGTATATATGGAGTAAAATAGTTAACTCCAAAAGAACTAATTGTGCAAAGATAAGAAAAATGTATGAATAATCCCATAGCAATTCCAAGTAGTCCTGCTATATATCCTAAAATAACATAATAAAATCTAAATATTCTAAGTGCAAAGCTTAAAGAAAAATCTGGTATTGCAAAATTGCATATTCCAGTAAATGCAACAATTATAATAAGAATAGGGCTAACTATATTAGCATTAACAGCAGCTTCACCTAAAACCAAAGCACCTATAATACCAATAGTTTGTCCAAATGGTGAAGGAACACGAATTCCAGCTTCTCTAATAAGCTCAAAAGAAATTTCCATAAGTATTATTTCAACAATACCAGGAAATGGAATTGCTTCTCTTGCTCCTGCAATTGCAAATATTAATTCTGATGGAATTAGCTCTTGATGATAATTTGTTATAGCAATATAAATTCCAGGAAAAAATGCAGCTGTTAAAAATGCAAGCAATCTTAAAATTCTTAAAAACTTTCCATAAGAATTGTTTAAGTTTGTATCTTCTTGGGATGTTAAAAAGTCAGTAAACACCGCTGGAACTATTAAAGCATAAGGTGAGCCATTAACAATAATAGCAATTCTTCCTGATAAAATATAATTACATGTTCTATCATTTCTTTCTGTTGCTATTATTTCTGGATAAATAGATTTATTATCTGAAATAAGTTGTTCTAATTCTCCAGAAGATAATAATGAATCTATTTTTAAGTTTTGAATTCTATATTTTACTTCTGCAATTAAGTCGTCATTAGTTAAATTAGCCATATAACAAACAGCAACTTGTGTATTAGTAATTTCACCAACAGATAAATCTTCTATAACTAGATTTTCATTATTTATGCTTTTTCTAATAAGACCTGTATTTATTCTTAAGTTTTCAACAAAAGCTTCTTGAGCTCCTCTAACTATTGTTTCATTTTGAGGAAGAGCATCAGTTCTACCTTTTATATTTTTTGCTTCAATACAAAAAGCTTTATCACATTGATCAACAAATAATACAGAAAATCCAGAATTTATTTTTTTATAAATATTATTAAATTCTTTTTCTGTTGATATACTATTTTGAGGTATAAGTTTTTTATAAATAAACTTATCTAATTTAAAATTTATAGGTTTTGGATTTTTAGTAGAATTATTATTCATTGTTATAGAATTTTTTAAAAGCAGAGGATTTAAAACATTAGAATTTATTGAATCGCTATCTACCATTCCATCAATGAATATAAGAAATGCTTTTAAATTAGTATCATTTATATTTATAATAAAATTTCTTATTACAATATCGCTATTTATTAAAGAATTATATATTATCTTTAGATGTTTTAAATTTTCTTTTATGTTTGGAGAAACAAGAGTATTTTCTTTACAATTGTTATTCATATTGTTAGGATTTTTAGGTAAAATAAATTTGTGTTCTTTTTTGGGAGAATATGAAAAAGTATTCATGAATATGTTTTTTAAATTCATTTTTATCCTCCTTTTGATTTTTTTTTATTATTTTCAAAAAAATGGATTTTATTCAAATTGTTAATAAATTGTAATAAAAAAAGTATTGAACAAAATGTTTTTTATAAGTAAAATAAAAGTATATAGTAATTTTTTATTTTGAAAAGGATTTTTACATATGAAAAATAATTTAAAAAAACAAAATGGTGTTATTTCTGTTTTTGCTATGTTATCAATGCTTTTTTTCTTATTATTTATTTTAGGAGCATATTTAACAATTTCTAGAGTAAATAAAACTCAAAAGGAATCTAACAAAGAATTATTAAAGTTGTATTCTACTGAAGTAAATTCACAAGAAATTTATAATGATAAGGTAGCAAAACCAAATGAAGTTATTCCGATTTATTCATATGATCAATTTCAAAAAATCGGAAGTAATGATATCTATGTAATAGATGGAAGAATATATTTTTTTTCACAAAATAGAGATTATGAATTAAAAACTAATTTGAGTGTATCGAATAAATCTAAATATGATAATCTTTCTTCAGGGGAATATAAATATTCTAATCCAGAATCGTTAATAGTATATTTAGATGGTGAAAATAATACAGGTGAAGGACATGATGGTACTAAAAGCCAGTGGTATAATCTAGCTTGGAGTGAAAATTTAATGAATAGTTTTAATGATATACAGAAAAATTTTCAATTATATGGTGGAGGAAATTCTTATAATGATATATCTTTTACGTGGAAATCTAATGGATTAGTTTTTGATGGATCAGGAGATTATGTTCTATTAAAAAATGCTTTACCAGATGGTTCTCAAGAAATTGTATTAGAAGTTGTTTTTGAAATATTTAATTTTAAAGAGCAAGTTATAATTTCAAATTCTAGTGCAGAAATAGGAATAAATAGTATGGGGAATTTATATGGATATATTGATGGAAAAGATTTTTCATATGGATATATTAATACTAGTGAACATATAGAAAAAGATAAAATTTATCATGCAGCAATTACATATGATGGAAAAGAGAGCTGTTTATATTTAAATGGAAAGCTAGTAGGTAGTAATACGAGCTGTATTACTAATGTAGCTAGTTTTAATACATTGCCTGAAACAAGTTTAAAAATAGATAACAAAAAAATAGGGTTTAGAATAAATGCTTATATTGGAGAACCAGAAGTAGAAGATTCAGATCGTGGAATTACACTTAAATTTTACAGTCCTAGTGGTTATGAATATAGAGAGTTAATAAATGATGATAAAAAATTAAATGATAATAATTTTAAAATTCAATCTTCATATTATTATGAAAATGATGTTAAAAAGATGTCTGAAAATCCATTATATTACTATAAAAATTTTTCTAATTTAAAAGAAGAACAAAATTTAAGATTTAATTTTAATATTAGTTATTTATATAATAGTCAAATAAAGCAAAAAAATATAGATATTGAGAATGTACAAATTGGAAGTAATGTAACTAATAAAGATATTGAAATTGTGGCAAAAGGTTGTGATAGTGTAATAATAAAGTCCAATGTTGGACAGATAGAAAATTGGTATATATCTGATGATTCAAATGTGGGTGGTAAAGAGATAAAATATGAGAAAACAACCAAAATTTTAGGTGCTAATTATTATTGTTTTAAATCTAATTTAATCCCTTCAAAACATTATAGTATTTGGGGAACATATGATTCTGCTAAATCAACTACTTTAAAAGAAAATTTTAATAATGTTTATTTAGGTAAAAAATTAAATGGAGATGCAGTAACTTCTTTTTCTGGGGTAATTTATGCAGTTAGATGTTATAATAAAATTCTTAATGCAGATAACATAATGACTAATTATAAGATTGACAAATCTAGATTTTCAATAAAAGATTAAAAAAGGAATATTTTTAAATTATCCTAATATACATTAAGTAAATAGTACAAAATGTATAGGAGGATAATTTTTTTATGGAGAATTATGAAATATATCAAGATATTGCAAAAAGAACACAGGGAGATATTTATGTAGGGGTGGTTGGACCTGTAAGAACTGGAAAATCTACATTTATAAAAAAATTTATGGAACTTTTGGTTTTACCCAATATTGAAAATTCATATAAAAGGGAAAGAGCTATAGATGAGCTTCCTCAAAGTGCTGGAGGAAAAACTATTATGACAACAGAACCAAAATTTATTCCAAATGAAGCTATAGAAATAAAATTAGATGGAAATGTAAAATTAAAAACACGTTTAGTAGATTGTGTTGGATATTTAGTTAATAATGCAATAGGATATTTAGAAGATGAAGCTCCAAGAATGGTAAAAACTCCATGGTCTGAAGATGAAATGCCATTTGAAGTTGCTGCAGAATTAGGTACAAAAAAAGTAATAGTTGAACATTCAACAGTTGGAATTGTTGTAACAACAGATGGAAGTATAACAGACATTCCAAGACAAGATTATGAGGAAGCAGAGGAAAGAGTAATAAAAGAACTTAAAGAATTAAATAAACCTTATATAGTTTTACTAAATAGTAGAGATCCTTATAATAATGATACTTTAGCTTTAGCAAAAGAGTTAGAATCAAAATATTCAAGTACTGTTATTCCTGTAAGTTGTGAAAATTTAAATGAAAATGATATGAATCAAATATTTTCAAAACTTTTATATGAATTTAGTATTGAAAGGATTAATATAAAACTTCCAAGATGGTTTAATAGTTTAAATTTAGAAGATGATCTAAAAAATAATTTATTTGAAGATGTAAGAAATACATTTAAAGAAGCAAGATGTATAAAAGATATATCAAATAATTACGAAATTTTAAATAATAACGAAAATGTTCAAAGAGTAGATTTATCAGAAATAAATTTGGGTACTGGTAGTGCAACTGTAGAAATAGTTTTAAAAGATGAATTATTTTATCAAACTTTATCTACAATATCTGGAATTAATATTAAAGATGAAGGTGAATTATTTACTACAATAATGAATTTTTCAAAAATAAATAAAGAATATGAAAAATTAGCTTATGCAATTCATGAAGTTAATGAAAAGGGGTATGGTATTGTTAATCCAGGTATAGATGATTTAATTTTAGATGAACCTGAAATTATTAAACAAGGTCAAAGATATGGTGTAAAATTAAAAGCAAAAGCACCATCTATTCATATGATAAAAATTGATACTGAAACAGAAGTATCTCCAATAGTTGGAACAGAAAAACAATCTGAAGATTTGGTAAAATATTTACTTTCTGAATTTGAAAGTGATCCAGCAAAAATTTGGGAATCTAATATATTTGGAAAAAGTTTACATGAACTAGTTAATGAAGGGTTACAAAATAAACTTGCTAGAATGCCAGAAGAGGCACAAAATAAATTAAGAGAGACTTTGCAAAGAGTAGTAAATGAAGGTAGTAGTGGATTGATATGTATAATTTTATAAAAATTCTTTCAGATAATTAGCATACTATCTTTAATGATAACAAAAATATTTAAAAAAAGAAAATTTTATATAAGTTTATTGCAAATTACTAATATATTATGAATCGCTTTATTATAGAATAAGAATGATGAAATAAATTTTTTTAACATTTATGCTTCAACCTTTTGGTTGGAGCTTCTTTTTACTTTAAAGTTTCCGTATTATATCATTCAACAAAATAATAATTTTAATATTTGGTACATTTTCTCATTTGTTTTATAAAAATTTTACAACTTTTCAAAAAAATGGTTGACAACTATTTGTCAGCATAGTATAATATCAATTGCGTATAGATTTGCGATGAAGCGGGATGTGGCTACACCTAAATCTTTCTAATAGGTGGAGGGAACTCCTGCAGAGTATGTCTTGGCTTAGACCGGGCGATAAGTTTGAAATAAGCACTTATCCAGGTACGTTTGAAATTCAAAAAATTATGTTTGAATTACCAAAGAAGACTTGGATTTAAAAATGGGTGTAAACAAAACACTCGGGTGCGTTAATAACTTGCCGTTAACCGTAAATATTATTAAGGAGGGAAATTTAAAAATGGCAACAACAAACACAAAAGTAGGAAGTGACAAAATTAGAATAAGATTAAAAGCTTATGATTATGTTGTTTTAGATCAGTCTGCTGAAAAAATAGTAGATACTGCTAAGAGAACAGGAGCAAAAGTTTCAGGACCTATTCCACTTCCAACAGAGAAAGAAATTGTAACAATTTTACGTTCTCCACACAAACACAAAGATTCTAGAGAACAATTTGAAATGAGAACACACAAAAGAGTTATTGATATTCTTTATCCAACTCAAAAAACAGTTGATAGCTTAATGAAATTAGAGTTACCAGCTGGTGTTGATATTGAAATCAAATTATAATAAAAATCGAAACGCAAAAGTTTCAAAAACCAAGCTAGGATATAAATCTTAGCCAATAGTTAGGAGGAATTTTAAAAATGAAAGCAATCATAGGAAGAAAAGTTGGAATGACTCAAATATTTAATGAAGATGGTACAGTTATTCCAGTTACAGTTATAGAAGCAGGACCTTGTCAAGTAGTTCAAGTAAAAACTACTGAAACTGATGGATATAATGCAGTTCAATTAGGTTTTGGTGAAGTTAAAGAGAAAAAATTAAATAAACCAGAAAGAGGACATTTTTCTAAAGCTAATGTTAAATTAGCAAAGCATCTTAGAGAATTTAGAGTTGATGAATCAGATGTTAAAGTTGGAGATGAAATAAATGCTTCAGTTTTTGCTGATGGTGAAACTGTTGATATCCAAGGAACAACAAAAGGAAAAGGTTTCCAAGGTGTTATTAAACGTCATGGACAACATAGAGGTCCAATGGGACATGGTTCTATGTATCATAGAAGACCAGGTTCAATGGGTTCTACATCTACTCCAGGTAGAGTTTTCAAAGGTAAAAAATTACCAGGACATATGGGTGTAGATACAGTAACTATTCAAAATTTAAAAATAGTTAAAGTAGATTTAGATAAAAATGCAATTTTAGTTAAAGGTAGTGTACCAGGAAATAAAGGAAGCATTTTAAAAATAAGATTAAGCGTAAAAGCTGCTAAATAGAAGGAAGGAGGAAAAATAAATGCCAAAAATAGATGTATATAGTGTAGCCGGAAAAAAAGTTAGCGATTTAGAATTAAAAGAAGAAATTTTCGGTATCGAACCAAATGAAGCAATTGTACACAGTGTATTAGTTAACTATTTAGCTAATCAAAGACAAGGAACACAAAGTACAAAAACAAGAAGTGAAGTAAGAGGCGGTGGTAGAAAACCTTGGAGACAAAAAGGTACTGGTAGAGCAAGACAAGGTTCTATAAGAGCTCCACAATGGATTAAAGGTGGTATAGCTTTAGGACCAAAACCACGTTCTTACAGTTTTAGAGTAAATAAAAAAGAAAAGAGATTAGCAATAAAATCTTTACTTAGCTCAAAAGTTTTAGAAAACAATTTAGTAGTTGTTGATAAATTTGATTTTAAAGAAATCAAAACAAAACAAATGGCAGATGCAATGAAAAATCTAAAAATTGAAGGAAAAGCATTAATAGTTATTCCTCAAAAAGATGAAAATGTTCAAAAATCTGCTAGAAACTTAGAAGGAGTTAGAACTGCTTCTGTTTCAACAATAAATGTATTCGATTTATTAAAATACAATAAACTTGTATTAACAGTAGATTCAGTTAAGAAATTAGAGGAGGTGTATGCATAATGGTAGCAGAAGATATTATATTAGCACCAGTTGTTACAGAAAAAAGTAATTTAGATATGCAAGAAGGAAAATACACTTTCAGAGTTGCAAAAAAAGCAACTAAAGTTGAAATAAAAAATGCTGTTGAAAAATTATTTGAAGTTAAAGTGTTAAAAGTAAACACTATGACAGTTAAAGGAAAAGATAAAAGAGTTGGAGTTCACCAAGGTAGAACATCAGATTGGAAAAAAGCTATAGTTACTATAGATACTGATGTATCTGAAAAATCTTTTTTAGGAAAAGGCGGAAAAGCTGTTAAAGTTTCTAAAAAATATAATAGTTCAATAGATGCATTTACAGGTGTATAAAATAAAAAATTATCTAGAATAAACTAGGAAAATAAAATAATAGCTGGAAAGGGCCAGGAAAATAACCTTAAATAAAAAAAGATAGGAGAATTAAAAATGGGAATTAAACATTATAATGCATACACACCATCAAGAAGAAATATGACTTCTTCAACTTTTGAAGAAATTACTAAAAAGACTCCAGAAAAATCTTTATTAACAGTAAAAAAGAAAAATGCTGGAAGAAATTCTTATGGTAGAATAACAGTTAGACATCAAGGTGGTGGAAATAGACAAAAATATAGAATAATAGATTTTAAAAGAAAGAAAGATGATATGTTTGCAACAGTTATAGGAATTGAATATGATCCTAACAGAAGTGCAAATATAGCATTAATCCAATATGAAGATGGAACAAAGAGCTATATCTTAGCTCCAGCTGGTTTAACAGATGGAGATAAAGTTATATCAGGTGAAAATGCTGATATAAAACCAGGTAATGCAATGCCAATATCAAAAATACCAGTAGGTACTATGATTCATAATATAGAATTAAATCCAGGTCAAGGTGGAAAATTAGTTAGAAGTGCTGGGCAAGAAGCTCAACTTATGGCTAAAGAAGGAGCTTATGCTCATGTAAGACTTCCATCTGGTGAAATGAGACTTATTTCTATAAAATCTAGAGCAACTATAGGAACTATAGGAAATTCAGATCATGAAAATATAAAATATGGTAAAGCTGGAAGAAAAAGACATATGGGAATTAGACCAACTGTTAGAGGTTCTGTTATGAACCCTAATGATCACCCTCATGGTGGTGGTGAAGGTAGAGCTCCTGTTGGACACGCAGGACCAATGACTCCTTGGGGTAAACCAGCACTTGGATATAAAACAAGGAATAAAAAGAAATTATCAAATAAATTTATTGTTAAGAGAAGAAAATAAGATAATTATGTATGTTAAATTATCTTGTAAATTAAAAGTTGTGTATATAAATAAAGCTACTTTGCGTAATTTAGCTAGTAGGGTAGCTTAGTATACAACGGCTTATAATGAGAAAGGAGAAAAAAACATGTCAAGATCATCAAAAAAGGTTCCTTATGTAGCAGATGAGCTTATGAAAAGAATCGTGGCTATGAACGAAACAGGAAAAAAAGAAGTATTAAAAACATGGTCAAGAGCTTCAACTATTTATCCAGAAATGGTTGGGCATACAATCGCTGTTCATGATGGAAGAAAACATGTTCCTGTATATATTTCTGAGGAAATGATAGGACATAAACTTGGAGAATTTGCTCCAACTAGAACTTTCAAAGGACATAGCGGAGATAAAACTACAAAAAAATAAAATGAGTTAGATATATCTAATAATTATGAAGGAGGATATAACCGTGGAGAACAAAGAAGTTACAGTAGCAGAAGCAAAAGCAACTCTAAAATATGCTAGAATATCAGCTAGAAAAGTTAAAATTGTAGCAGATTTATTAAGAGGAAAAAAAGTAGATGAAGCTTTAGCAATTGCAAAATTTGCTCCAAAAGCATCAAGTGAAATTTTAGAAAAATTATTAAAATCAGCTATAGCAAATGCTGAAAATAATCATTTCATGAATAGAGCAAATCTTTATGTAGCAGAAGTATATGCAAATCAAGGTCCAACTCTAAAAAGAATTAGACCAGCTGCTAAAGGATCTGCAGTTAGAATTAGAAAAAGAACAAGTCACATTACAATTGTTTTAAGAGAAAGCAAATAAAAAGAAAGGAGGATATTTACGACATGGGACAAAAAGTTCATCCAAATGGATTAAGAGTAGGTGTTATTAGAGATTGGAATTCTAGATGGTATGCAGATTCTAAAAATTTTGCAGATTATTTAGTAGAAGATAACAAAATTCGTAAATATATTAAAAAGAAATTATATGCTAGTGGTATTTCAAAAGTTGAAATTGAAAGAACTGCTAAATTTGTTAAAGTTAATGTTTATACAGCTAAACCAGGATTAGTAATCGGAAAAGGTGGAAATTTAGCTGAAGGTTTAAAAACTGAAATTCAAAAAATGATTAATAAAGAAGTTAATTTAAATATTGTTGAGGTTAAAAATATTGATGTTGATGCACAACTTGTTGCTGAAAACATTGCAGGACAATTAGAAAGAAGAATATCTTTTAGAAGAGCAATGAAACAATGTATGCAAAAATCAATGAAAGGTGGAGCTTTAGGTATAAAAACTGCAGTTTCAGGAAGACTTGGTGGAGCTGATATGGCAAGAACTGAATTTTATAAAGATGGTACTATACCACTTCAAACAATTAGAGCAGACATTGATTATGGATTTGCAGAAGCTGATACAACTTATGGAAAAATAGGTGTAAAAGTATGGATATATAAAGGCGAAGTTCTTCCAACTAAAAAAGAATCAGAAGGAGGTAGAGACTAATGCCAGTAATGCCAAAAAGATCAAAATATAGAAAAATGCAAAAAGGTAGAAATAGAGGAAAAGCAACTAGAGGAAATGTAGTAAATGAAGGAGAATATGGACTTCAAGCTACAGAAGCTGGATGGATTAAAGCTAATCAAATTGAAGCTGCCAGAGTTGCAATGACTCGTTATATAAAAAGAGGTGGAAAAGTTTGGATCAAAGTTTTCCCTGATAAACCAGTAACAACAAAACCTCTTGGAACTCGTATGGGTAAAGGTAAAGGAGCTCCAGAATTTTGGGTAGCTGTTGTTAAACCAGGAAGAGTTATGTTTGAAATAGCAGGTGTATCTGAAGATATTGCTAGAGAAGCTTTAAGACTTGCTGGACACAAATTACCTGTTCAAACAAAATTCGTAAAAAGAGAAATAGGTGGTGATAAAGTTGAAGAATAATAAAATAAAAGAAATGTCTTCACCAGATTTAGAAAAAGAATTAGTAGAATTAAAATCTGAACTATTTAAATTAAGATTTAGTCTAGCAACAAACGGACTTGATAATCCTATGAGAATCAAAGAAGTAAAAAAAGAAATTGCTAGAGTAAAAACAATTTTAAGAGATAGAGAAATTAAAGGTGTAAAATAATAATAAATAAGAAAGGAGAAATCCGAAAATGGAAGAAAGAAATCTTCGTAAAACATTAGTTGGAATTGTAGTTTCTGATAAAATGGATAAAACTATTGTAGTTGCTATTGAAACAAATGTTGCACATCCAATTTATAAGAAAACTGTTAAAAGAACTTTAAAAGTTAAAGCTCATGATGAAGAAAATATTTGTAAAGTTGGCGATAAAGTTAAAATAATGGAAACAAGACCTTTATCTAAAGATAAAAGATGGAGACTTGTTGAAGTTATGGAAAAAGCCGTTATAAAATAATAAATTAAAATAAGGAGGTAACCTAAATGGTACAGCAACAAACTATTTTAAAAGTAGCAGATAATACTGGTGCAAAAGAGATTATGTGTATTAGATGTTTAGGTGGTTCATATAGAAAATATGCTGAAATAGGAGATATAATAATTGCTTCTGTTAAAACAGCAACACCAGGTGGCGTTGTAAAAAAAGGTGAAGTTGTAAAAGCTGTTGTTGTAAGAACTAAAAAAGAGACAAGAAGACCAGATGGTTCTTATGTTAGATTTGATGAAAATGCAGCTGTTATAATTCGTGATGACGGAACACCAAAAGGAACTCGTATATTTGGACCTGTAGCAAGAGAATTAAGAGATAAAAATTATTTAAAAATTTTATCTCTAGCTCCAGAAGTTTTATAAAATAAAAGAGTTAACTATTTATAGTAAAGAGGTGAATAAATTGAGAATTAAAAAAGGTGATACAGTAAAAATCTTATCTGGAAATGATAAAGATAAAACTGGAGAAGTTATAGAAGTTTTACCAAAAGCTGAAAAAATCGTTGTTAAAGGTGTTAATGTAAGAAAAAAACATGTAAAACCTAGAAAACAAGGAGAAGAAGGTGGAATTATATCTAGAGAATGTGCTATTCCTAGCAGTAAAGCAAATGTTGTTTGTTCAAAATGCGGAAAAGCAACAAAAATCGGATATATTGTTGAAAAAGATTCAAAAGTTCGTGTATGTAAAAAATGTGGTGCTAAATTAAAATAATATATGGAAGGAGGAAAATAAATAATGGAAAAATTAAGAGAACAATATGAGAAAGAAGTTGTTCCAGCATTAATGAAAAAATTTAACTATTCTTCAATTATGGAAGTTCCAAAACTTGAAAAAATAGTTTTAAATGTTGGTTTAGGAGAAACAAAAGATAATCCTAAAGCATTAGATAATGCAATGAATGATTTAACAATAATTACTGGTCAAAGACCAATTATAACAAAAGCAAAAAAATCAATAGCTGCTTTTAAATTAAGAGAAGGAGCAAAAATAGGATGCAAAGTTACTTTAAGATCTGGAAAAATGTATGATTTTGCATATAAATTATTTAATATAGCTCTTCCTAGAGTTAGAGATTTCAGAGGAGTATCTGGAAATTCTTTTGATGGTAGAGGAAATTATTCAATGGGTGTTAAAGAACAATTAATATTCCCAGAAATAGAATATGATAAAATAGATAAATTAAGAGGTATGGATATAATATTTGTTACTACTGCTAAAACAGATGAAGAAGCAAAAGAGTTACTAAAATTATTAGGAATGCCTTTTAAAAACTAATTGCAAATTGCAATATTAAAGAGATCCATTAAGAAAGGAGAAAATAATTAATGGCTAAAAAATCTTTAAAAGTAAAATGTGCAAGACCACAAAAATATAAAACAAGAGAATATAATAGATGTAAAATTTGTGGAAGACCACATTCTTATATAAGAAAATATGGAATTTGCCGTGTTTGTTTCAGAGAATTAGCTCATAGAGGAGAAATTCCTGGAGTAAAAAAAGCAAGTTGGTAATTAGAATTTAAAAATAAATTTAAAAAGGAGGGTAAAAATGAATACAACTGACCCAATTGCAGATATGTTAACAAGAATTAGAAATGCAAATAGTGAAAAATTTAAAACTGTTGATGTACCAGCATCAAAAATAAAGAAAGCTATTGCAGAAACTTTATTTGAAGAAGGTTATATAAAAGCTTTTGATGAAATAGATGATGGAGTTCAAGGAATTATAAGAATTACATTAAAATATGATGAAAAAGGTAATAGAGTAATTGATGGATTAAAAAGAATTAGTAAACCTGGTTTAAGAATTTATGCATCAAGAGATGAATTACCAAGAGTTTTAAATGGATTAGGAATTGCTTTGATTTCTACATCTAAAGGAATTATTACAGATAAAAAAGCTAGAGAATTAGGTATAGGTGGAGAAGTTATTGCTTATGTATGGTAATTCTTTATCTAAACGAATATAAAAATTTCATTTAATAAAAGAAAAAGCATTTTAAAGTGCTAATAGTAAAGAAGGAGGGAAAACTCAAATGTCAAGAATAGGAAATAAACCTATTACAGTACCAGCTGGCGTTGAAGTAAAAATAGATGGTCAAAAAGTTACTGTAAAAGGACCAAAAGGAACATTAGAAAGAGAAATACATAAAAATATGAAAGTTTCTCTTGAAAATAATGTTATTACAGTTACAAGACCAAATGACGAACCAGCAAACAGAAGTTTACATGGTTTAACAAGAACATTGATAAATAACATGATTGAAGGAACATTAAATGAATTCCAAAGAAAATTAGAAATAAATGGAGTTGGATATAGAGCTCAAAAACAAGGAACAAAATTGGTTCTTACTTTAGGATATTCTCATCCAGTTGAAATGGAAGCTCCAGAAGGAATAACTTTTGATGTACCAAATCCAAATGAAATAATTGTTAAAGGTATTGACAAAGAATTAGTTGGTCAAACTGCAGCTGTTATTAGAACAAAAAGACCACCTGAAGTATATAGAGGAAAAGGTATTAAATATGCTGAAGAAGTTATTAGACGTAAAGAAGGTAAAGCAGGTAAGAAATAAAATTAAATTGTAATAAAGTTAAATGTTCAAATTAGGTTAAATGAGTGAACTTTAGGGGTTTATTTAATCCCTTAAAGGAGGGATTAAATAAACCCCTAGATAAAAACCTAGAAAGGAGTTAAGAATGATTACAAAAATAGATAGAAAATCTGAAAAAGATAGAAGACATAAAAGAGTTCGTACTAAAATAAGTGGTACTGCTGAATGTCCTAGACTTGCTGTTAATAGATCAAATAAAAATATCAGAGTTCAAATAATTGATGATGTTAAAGGAGTTACTTTAGTATCAGTATCAACTCTTGATAAAGAAATAAAAACAAAAAAAGCAAATATTGAAGCAGCTAAAGAAGTTGGAACAGCTATAGCTAAAAAAGCATTAAAAAATAAGATTGAAACTGTAGTTTTTGATAGAGGCGGATATATTTATCATGGAGTTGTTAAAGCTGTTGCTGAATCAGCTCGTGAAGCAGGATTAAAATTTTAATAAAAAAATTGAAGGGAGAAAACAAACCTATGGAAGAAAAAGCAGTAGAGTTAAAAGAAAAAGTAGTTGCTATCAATAGAGTTGCTAAGGTTGTAAAAGGTGGTAGAACTTTTAGATTCAGTGCTGTTGTTGTTGTTGGAGATGAAAACGGACATATCGGTGTTGGAAACGGAAAAGCTTCAGAAGTTCCAGATGCAATCAGAAAAGCTATTGAAGAAGCTAAGAAAAACTTAATTACTGTACCTATAGCCGGAACAACAATTCCTCATGAATTTGTAGGAAAATTTGGAAGTGCTAAAGTTATGTTAAAACCAGGAGCAAAAGGATCTGGAGTTATTGCTGGTGGTAGTGTAAGACCAGTTTTAGAGCTTGCTGGATATCAAGATATTAGAACAAAAGTTATTGGAACTAACAATCCAAGAAATGTTGTTTATGCTACAATAGAAGCTTTAAAGAGCATGAGTACAGTTGAAGAAATTGCTAGAAAAAGAGGTAAAAAAGTTAGTGATATATTATAATATAATTTGTGGAAATTAATTTTTCCACAAATTATGAAATATATAAATTTTTTTTAGAAAAGTCTAGTAAAAATTAAATTTTAATTATATAATAAATTCAATTTTAGAGGAGGTGCAAAAAATGGAATTAGGAAATCTACATCCAGCTGTAATAACTAAAACTAAAAAAAGAGTTGGTCGTGGTATAGGTTCTGGATTAGGTAAAACATCAGGTAGAGGTCAAAAAGGACAAAAAGCTAGATCTGGTGGAGGTGTTAGAAGAGGTTTCGAAGGAGGCCAAACACCTTTATATAGAAGATTACCTAAAAGAGGATTTAAAAATATTAACTCTAAAACTTATACTGAGGTAACTTTAACAATGCTTAATAAATCAAAAGCAACAGAAGTTACACCAGATACTTTATTAGAAGAGGGAATAATTGGAAAAATTAACGATGGAATAGTTGTTTTAGGAACTGGAAACTTAGAGAAAAAATTAACAGTTAAAGCAACAAGATTTACTAAAGCTGCTGCAGAAAAAATACAAGCTGCAGGTGGAAAGATTGAGGTGATTTAGTTGTTTAAAACGATAAAGAATGCAATAAAAACACCTGATGTTAGAAAAAGACTATTATATACTCTACTTCTAATTGTTATATTTAGATTAGGATGCTATATAGTAGTTCCAGGTGTAGATTCATTTGTTATTTCAGAACAAATGCAATCATCAACAGCTAGTATAGCTAGTTTAATTGATACAATATCAGGAGGTGCTTTTTCTAGATTATCTATATTTGCAATGTCAATAACTCCATATATTACAGCTTCAATTGTTATTCAATTGTTAGGAATAATAATACCTTCACTTGAAAAAATGATGAAGGAAGGTGGAGAAGTTGCTAAAACAAGAGTAAATAGATATACTAAGATGTTAACTTTAGTTTTAGCATTAGTAGAAGCTCTTGGAATATATATATCATATAGTAAAAGTTATTCTGGTATATTTATAGATAATAGTTTCTTCACTGGTGCATTAGTTGTTTTAACCTTAGTTACTGGTACAGCAATGCTAGTATGGCTTGGTGAACAAATTACTAATAAGGGTGTTGGAAATGGAATATCAATGTTAATCTTTGTTGGTATTATTTCTAGATTACCAGCAGGAATTAATACATTGTGGAATTTAATTGTTACTGATGCAGGTGTTAGTACAAGAGGTATTCTTGAAGCTTTAATGATTATTGTTGGTGCAATTATATTAGTTGCAGCAGTTGTATTTGTTCAAGAAGCTGAAAGAAGAGTTCCAGTACAATATGCAAAAAAAGTTGTTGGAAGAAAAATGTATGGAGGACAAAATACACATATTCCTCTTAAACTAGCTTTAGCTGGTGTTATGCCAATAATTTTTGCTTCATCATTTATGACATTTCCTGCAATGCTAATACAAATATTTGCAGCTGATAAAATTGGTGGAACTGGATTTTTAGCAGGACTATACAATTTTTCAATTGCAACATCTTCATCTAGTGTTGGATGGGGATATTCTCTTGCAAATGCAATTGTATATTTCTTATTGATTGTTGGTTTTACATTTTTCTATACATTTATTACATTCAATCCTGCTGAAGTTGCTACAAATATAAAACAAAATGGTGGATTTATACCAGGTATTAGAGCTGGTAAACCTACTACTGAGTATTTAAAAAATGTTTTAATAAGATTAACAAGTTTTGGTTCTATATATTTGAGTTTAATTGCAATACTTCCAATGTTACTTAGATTTTCAAATTTAAATATATCATTTGGAGGTACATCAATTCTTATCGTTGTAGGAGTTGCTTTAGAAACAATTCAACAATTAGAATCTCATTTAGTAGTAAGACACTATAAAGGATTTTTAGAAAAATAATAGAAGGTGAGAGGTAAGAGTAAAATATGTACTCACCTCTCTGTTTTTAATTTTAGGAGGTTATTATGGTTATTATAATGCTTGGAGCTCCAGCTACAGGAAAAGGAACTGTTGCAGAGGTTCTATCTCAAAATTTAAATATTCCTAGTATTTCTAGTGGAGATATTTTTAGAAAAAATATGTCAGAGGGAACTGAGTTTGGAAAGAAAATAAAAGAATATATGGATAAAGGTGAGCTTGTTCCAGATGATTTAGTTTTAGAAATGATTACATCTAGATTAAATGAAGATGATGTAAAAAATGGAGTAATATTAGATGGATTTCCTAGAACACTTCCACAAGCAAAAGCTTTAGATGAGATGTTAGCCAAAGAGAATAAAAAAATAGATATGGTAGTAAACTTAGAAACTCCTAGAGATGAATTACTAGAAAGAACAATAAACAGAAGAAATTGTTCAAATAAAAATTGTAATAGTATTTATAATTTAGTACTTCATCCACCAAAGGTAGAAGGAATATGTGATAAATGTGGAAGTCCTTTATATCAAAGAGATGATGCAAAACCAGAAGTGGCAAAAAATAGATTAGAAGTTTATGATAGAGAAACAGCTCCACTTGTACAATATTATGAAAAAACAGGAGTTTTGTATACCACAGTATTAAGTCAAAGAGCAAATAGAATGAAGGATGAAGTTTCAAAAGATGTTTTAGAAAAATTAAAAAATAATTAATATAAAATTTTTTTAGATAGTGTTGTTTTTGAAATAGAGGAGATTTTTGAAATGGTAACTATAAAATCAAAAAGAGAAATAGAACTTATGGAAGAAGCATGTAAGCTTACAGCAGAAACTCATAACTATATTGCAGAAATAATAAAACCAGGTATGTCTACTTATGAATTAAGTATGCTTGCAGAAAAATTTATATTAGACAGAGGTGGAATACCTGCACAAAAAAATTATCCAAGTGGAGTAAAGGGTGTTCAAAATTTTCCTGCTACATTATGTACATCTATAAATGATGTAGTAATACATGGAATTCCGTCAAAAAAAGAAATAATAAAAGATGGAGATATAGTATCTATAGATTTAGTAGTTTTAAAAAATGGATATCATGGAGATGCATGTAGAACACATTTAGTGGGAAATGTTAGTAATGAAGCAAGAAAATTGGTAGAAGTTACAGAAGCAGCTTTTTGGGAAGGTATAAAATATGCAAAAAAAGGGTATAGAATAGGAGATATATCTTTTGCAATAAATGAATATGTTTCTAAGTTTGGTTATTCTGTAGTAAGAGAATTTCAAGGTCATGGAATTGGAAAAGAAATGCATGAAGATCCAGGAATTCCTAATTATGGAAGAAAAGGTAGAGGTTTAAGAATAGAACCAGGAATGACACTTGCAATTGAACCAATGGTTATACAAAAAAATCCAGAAATTTGGGAATTAGATGATGGTTGGACCATTGTAACTGCTGATGGATCTTTGTCAGCTCATTATGAAAATACAGTTTTAATTACAGAAAATGAGCCAAAAGTCTTGACAATGTTGAAAAAATAAGATATACTGTAATAGCTTATTGCAAAGAAGAACGAAAAATTGAAGGTAAACGCTCATTTAGAAGCGTTTTGCTAACTTTTTATAGGGGGAAAAGATTTTGTCTAAAGAGGATGTAATTGAAGTTGAGGGAATTGTGGTTGAAACATTACCAAATACTAATTTTAAAGTAGAATTAGAAAATGGTCATCAAGTTTTAGCTCATATTTCCGGAAAACTAAGAATGAATTATATAAAAATTTTACCAGGTGATAAGGTAAAACTAGAGTTATCTCCTTATGACTTAACAAAAGGACGTATTACATGGAGAGCAAAATAATTCTATAATTGCATAAATTAACTAAAATAGGAGGGAAAATAAATGAAAGTAAGACCATCTGTAAAGAAAATTTGCGAAAAATGCAAAATTATCAGAAGAAAAGGTAAAGTTAGAGTTATTTGTGAAAACCCAAAACACAAACAAAGACAAGGTTAATTTAATGTTTTAGATATCTACATAAGTGTGTAGCGGCTGTTTTTTGGGAACGCATTTATGTTTATATATTATATATTGTCTAAAGACTTAAAATAATATATTTAGTTGAAATAATAATATAAACAATCCATTTTTATTTCAATTATTTGTGTTATTTTTTGTGCATTTCACCTTTAGACGAAATTTATTATACAAATTAAAATTCAAAAAAATATTTGGAGGTGCAAAAATTTATGGCTCGTATAGCAGGAGTTGATTTACCTAGAGAAAAAAGAGTAGAAATAGGTTTGACTTATATTTATGGTATAGGATTACCTAGTTCACAAAAAATACTTTCAGAAGCTGGAGTTAATCCAGATACTAGAGTAAAAGATTTAACTGATGATGAAGTTGCTAAAATAAGAAAAGCAATGGATGGATATAAAGTTGAAGGTGACTTAAGAAGAGAAGTCGCATTAAATATAAAAAGACTTACAGAAATTGGATGCTACAGAGGAATTAGACATAGAAAAGGTCTTCCAGTTAGAGGACAAAGAACAAAAACTAATGCTCGTACTAGAAAAGGACCAAGAAAATTAGTAAGTAAAAGCAAAAAAGCTTAATGGTTAAAGATTTTATAAGGAGGGAAAAACCAAAATGGCAAAAGCTAACGTAAAGAAAACAGGAGTTAGAAGAAGAGAAAGAAAAAATATAGATAAAGGTTCTGCTCATATACATTCTAGCTTTAATAATACAATAGTTTCTATTACAGATACAAAAGGAAACGTTATTTCATGGGCTAGTGCTGGAGAACTTGGATTTAAAGGTTCTAGAAAAAGTACTCCATTTGCTGCTGGTCAAGCTGCAGAAACAGCTTCAAAAGCTGCTATGGAACATGGATTAAAAAGTGTTGATGTATATGTTAAAGGTCCTGGAAGTGGACGTGAAGCTGCAATAAGAGCTTTACAAACTGCAGGATTAGAAATAACAATGATAAAAGATGTTACTCCAATTCCTCATAATGGTTGTAGACCACCAAAAAGAAGAAGAGTATAGAATAAAAGAAAGGAGAAAATAAATATGTCAGTAGATAGAACAACAGTTTTAAAAAGATGTAGAGCATTAGATTTAAATCCTGCTTATCTTGGAGTAACTGTTAAGAAAAATAGAAAAGGAAGACATAATAATAAAACTAATAAAAAAATTAGTGAATATGGTCTTCAATTACGTGAAAAACAAAAAGCTAAATTTATATATGGTGTTCAAGAAAAACCTTTCCGTAATTTATATAAAAGAGCTGAAAAAATGAAAGGTATTAGTGGTAGTAACTTGATGATGTTATTAGAACTAAGACTTGATAATGTTATATTTAGATTAGGTTTAGCTAGAACAAGAAGAGAGGCTAGACAAATTGTTTCTCATAGACATGTTTTAGTTAATGGAAAAGTTGTAAATATACCATCTTATACATTAAAAGAAGGAGATAAAATCGAAATTAGAGAAAAAAGTAGATCTTCTCAAATGTTTAAAGATATTTCAGAATTAAATGGAGCACTAGCTGTACCAGAATGGTTAAAAGCTGGGGCAGCTGGAACATTCAGTGGAACAGTTGTACAAAAACCTCTTAGAGAACAAATAGATGTTCCTGTAAATGAGACACTTATCGTTGAGTTATACTCAAAATAATCTGTTTTTAATTAATTTTATTTTAATAAAATTATATTTATGATTAAAAAACTAATTATGGAAATATAGATTTTCTAATTATATTTTAGAAAATCTTGATTCCACTTTGTATAAAAATGTTTAATAAAATTTAGATATTTTTTGTGAGATTATGTCTCAAAATAATAGGAGGTAAAAATGATTGAATTTGAAAAACCAAACATCGAATGTGTGGAGGCAGATGAAAAAAGGAATTATGCAAAATTCATATGTGAACCATTAGAGCGTGGATATGGTATGACAATAGGAAATTCTTTAAGAAGAATTTTATTATCATCACTTCCAGGAGATGCTATAACTAGTATCAAAATAAATGGTGTAGTTCATGAATTTTCTACAGTAAAGGGTATTGTAGAGGATGTTCCTGAAATTATTGTTAATTTAAAAAATGTAAGATTTAAGGCAAATGATAATGAAGAGAAAGTTATCAGAATAGACCACAAAGGAGAAGGCGAAATTACAGCTGGAGATATAGTAACAGATGGAACTATAGAAGTATTAAATCCTGAGTTACATATAGCAACAGCATCTGCTGAAACTGATTTACACATGGAAATGACTGTAAACAGAGGTAGAGGTTATAATGTAGCAGAAAAAAATAAAAGGGATAATAATCCTATAGATGTATTACCAATCGATTCAATCTTTACACCTGTAAA
Organism: uncultured Clostridia bacterium; assembly: GCA_947630235.1. Taxonomy (GTDB): domain Bacteria; phylum Bacillota; class Clostridia; order TANB77; family CAG-508; genus Scatovivens. The sequence goes on along the minus strand of CANRGN010000001.1, from coordinate 1,072 downwards.
GAAAGTAAATTATTCTGTTGAAAATACTAGAGTTGGACAAATGGTAGATTATGATAAATTAACAATCGAAGTTTGGACTGATGGTAGTTTAAAACCATTTGAAGCTTTAAGTTTAGCAGCAAAAGTTATGGTAGGTCATTTAGAATTATTTATTGATTTATCAGAAACAGCTAAAAATACTCAAGTAATGGTAGAAAAAGAAGAATCTAAGAAAGAAAAAGTTTTAGAAATGCCAATTGAAGAACTTGAACTTTCAGTTAGATCTTATAACTGCTTAAAAAGAGCTGGTATTACAACAGTTGAAGATTTAGCAAATAAATCACAAGAAGATATGATGAAAGTAAGAAACTTAGGTAAGAAATCATTAGATGAGGTTACTAATAAATTGATTGCTCTAGGTTTAAGATTTTCATCTGATGAAGATTAATAATTAAGGAAGGTGAAATAAAGTGGCAGGAACAAGAAAACTTGGAAGACCAACAGACCAAAGATTAGCAATGTTAAAAACATTAACAACTGATTTAATCTTAAATGGCAAAGTTATTACTACTGAAGCTAGAGCAAAAGAAGTAAAAGCTATGGCTGATAGTATTATAGCATTAGCTGTTAAAGAAAGTAAAAACTATGAAGAAGTTGATGTTAAAGTTGTTAAAGCTAAATTAGATAGTAATGGAAGAAAGGTTACTGAAAAAGTAACTAGCAAAAATGGAAAAGACTATTTAAGAGTTGTAAAAGAAGAGACAACTGAAAAAAGACAAAAAGATATGCCATCTAGATTAGCTGCTAGAAGAAAAATGATGAAAACAATCAACAAGGTTAAAGATGTTGATTTATTAGATAAATTATTTAATGAAATTGCACCTAAATATGAAGGTAGAGTTGGTGGATATACAAGTATATTAAAAATGGAACCTAGAAAAGGTGATAATGCACCAAGAGCTTTGTTAAAATTAGTATAAAAAGAGAAAAAAGTTGCTTTATAGCAACTTTTTTTATTTATTGGTATTTGAAAACCCCCTGTTATACAGGGGGTTCTAGAAAGCTTCTAGCTATGAGTAAAAAAATTCCCCCT